>JAQCGA010000217.1 GCA_027619145.1 bacterium
TGTAAATTGCCAATTGCCAATTTACTTTCCCACCCTCTGCGCCTTCTTCTTCGCCCTTCCCGCCGGTGCCGCCCCCTACGATCCGCCCGCCGTCTACCTCTCCTGGCGGTCGGATCCCACCACAACCATGGTCATCCGCTGGCACAGCCTGCAATCCGAAAACCGTGAAACCCTGGTCCTCTATCGACGAACCGACGAACCGGACTGGCACCGCGCCACCGGTTCCAACCATCCCATGCCACACGCAGATCGAACCATCCACGTCGTAGAACTGACCGGCCTGACCCCTGGATCCATCTACCATTTTCGCCCCGGTGAAAACGCCGTAGAATTCCGGTTTCGTACCCTGCCGAAAACCGCAGACGAACCCCTCCAGTTCATCGTAGGCGGAGACACCTATGGCCGCACCCAGTGGTACAACCGCCTGGACCCGCGTGACATGTTCAATCTCTTTCGCGACGAATACTACAACATCATGCGCAAAGTCAACCTCCAGGCCGCCCGCCAGAACCCTGTGTTCGTGGTCATTGGTGGAGACATCACCTACAGCGAAGGACACCCAGACCGGGCAGACCGATGGTACAAATGGCTCACGGCCTGGAAAGAAGACATGGTCACCACAGATGGGGTACTCATTCCCATTGTCCCTGTCATTGGAAATCACGAAATCCTGAAAAACACCTACCGGGTAGACTGGCCCAGCGGTACACCATACAACGCCGCGTCACAAGCACCCTACTATTACAGCCTATTCATTGCGCCAGATCCACTCGGTCCCAGAGTACTCGACTTTGGCAACTACATGTGCTTTCTCCTTCTCGATTCTGGGCACACCAATTTTGTAAGCGCACAGAAAAATTGGCTCACAAACACACTGACGCAACGGCGTAATCTCCCACACAAATTTGCCGCCTACCACGTGCCCGCCTATCCATCTTATCGCAGCTTCGATGGAAGCGTCAGCAGCGCCATCCGAGAATACTGGGTACCCGAATTTGAAACCTACGGCCTGCATGCAGCCTTTGAACATCACGACCACACCTACAAACGCACATACCCCATCCGCAACAACCAGCCGGACCCGCAAGGTGTGCTCTATCTCGGTGACGGAGCCTGGGGGCGCCTGCGTTCCCCCAAAGACCCGGAAGACCGCTGGTACCTGGCCTTTACCGCCAAAGAATATCACTTCATTGTAGGTACACTCCACAAAAAGAGCCGCTCTTTTAAAGCAATAAACGAAGAAGGGAAAGTCTTCGACCAGTACTCCGAAGAACAGCACCTGAAACAGGCCCCATAAAAAAGAAGCGCCCCTCTGAAACCGCACAGAAAGGAGCATCCTGTGGCTGGCAACATCAAGCTGGTTATATGCGAAACCCCCCAGGCGGTTGCCAAAGCAGCCGCTGCAATCTTTTCCAGCCTCATCCGCTCCAAACCCACCGCCGTCCTTGGGTTGGCCACGGGGTCCACTCCCGAACTTACCTACGCAGAACTGGCCAGACTCCACAAGGAAGAAGAACTCAGCTTTGCAAAAACCACTTCCTTCAACCTGGATGAATACTGGGGCCTCAACGGCGACCACGACCAGAGCTACAGGTACTTTATCAACCAGCAAATCGTCAACAAAGTGGACATACGTCCCTGGAATACCCACGTGCTCAACGGCGTTGCAGAAAACCCGTACCTGGAATGTCAGGCCTACGAAACCACCATCCTCGCAGTCGGAGGTGTAGACCTCTGGTTGTTGGGCATTGGCGCGAACGGACACATTGCATTCAACGAACCCGGCAGCCCAGTAGACAGCCGCACCCGTCTGGTCAGCCTCCTGCCGGACACCGTCAAAGCCAACAGTGACGGCCGCTTCTTCAAAGATCCTGCCGAAGTACCTCGCTGTGCGCTCTCCGTTGGAATTGGCACCATCCGCGAAGCCCGTAAACTTGTCCTCCTGGCCACCGGCGCAAAAAAAGCCAATGCCATTGCCGCTGCACTCGAAGGCCCATTTTCACCAGACTGCCCGGCCAGCCTGCTCCAGGATCACCCAGACTGCACCTTTGTTGTGGATCAGGAAGCCGCTTCCAAACTCAGCACCTGACAAACAATCCAGATCGAAAATTCCCGGCCTCAACACCTGGAATCAGACCTGGACAAACCTACACGTTGTATCCCATCTATGTCCATTCTCATCCTCACAGCCACCGCATTCGAACAAGAAGCACTCCTGCAAGCAATCCAGCAGGCCCATCAGGAAACTGTCGCCACACGCAAGACGACATGCGGCACCTTGTTCGGGCATCCGGTACGCCTCCTTGAAACCGGCATGGGGGCCGTCAACACCGCCCACGCACTCACCATAACCCTCGAACGAGAACGCCCGACCCTGGTCCTGCAAACCGGCATCGGTGGAGCCTACCTCACCTCTGAATTGAACAAGGGAGACATCGCCATCGCCACTTCAGAAAACTACGGCGACCTCGGCGTACTCACCCCCACAGGCTGGCAACCCGCAGAAACCATCGGCATCCCGGTCCTCCAGACCGACCGGGCCTACTACAACACCTTCCCACTAAACCCAAACCTCGTAACCCAGGCTGAAACCATCGTAAGGAATCTCCACAGAGATGCACTCGCTCCCACAGTCCTCTCCGGCCCTTTCGTCACCGTTCAGCAATGCAGTGGCCGCACCGACACCGGCAACGCACTCGCCGCCCAATTCAATGCCATCTGCGAAAACATGGAAGGTGCCGCCGCCGCGCACCTCTGCGCACTCTACAACATCCCGTTTCTCGAAGTTCGCGGTATTTCCAATCTTGTAGAAGATCGCAATCGAGACGCATGGAATATTCCCCTTGCAATCCGCAGATCCCAGCAGGCCACACAAGCAATCATCGAACACCTGGAACTGAGGTAAACCCTATGTCCACCATCTCTCTCGGCTACTCGCCCTGCCCCAACGACACCTACATCTTCTACGGCCTCGTACACGGAAAAATTGAAGGGGCACCGCCCGTCAAAGAAATCCTCGAAGACATAGAAACCCTCAACAACATGGCCATGAAAGGTCAACTGGACACCACCAAAATCTCCTTCCACGCCCTGGCCCACCTGCGCGACCAATACTGCCTCCTCCACGCTGGAGGTGCTCTCGGCCGGGGCTGCGGTCCCCTCGTCGTAGCCGGTAGCCCACTGACCCCCGAAGAACTCAGCGGAAAAAAAATCGCCATCCCCGGCAAACTCACCACCGCCGCCCTGCTCCTGCGCCTCTTCAATCCCGGCCTGGACAACCTGGTACTCATGCCTTTCCACCGCATCATGGAAGCCACACAAACCGGTGAAGTGGACGCTGGCCTCATCATCCACGAAAGCCGCTTCACCTACCCCCAATACGGCCTGCACAAAGTTCTGGACCTGGGCGAATGGTGGGAACAAACCACCGGTCACCCCATCCCACTGGGCGGCATCCTGGCCCGCCGGGAACTGGGTGAACACCGTATTCGTACCATCGATAACGCACTCAAAGCCAGTGTAGAATACGCACACGCCAACCCCAAAGAAGTTCGCGGGTACATCCGGCAACACGCACAGGAAATGGACGAACAAGTCATGCAGCAACACATCAACCTCTACGTAAACGACTACACCCTGGACTACGGCCCGGAAGGCGAAGCCGCTCTTGAAGACCTCTACACTCGCGCCGAAGCCGCAGAAATCGTCCCGCATTCAGACAAGCCATTATTTATGTAATCCAGAACCGCGTCACAAAGAAAAGGAGCTTCCATGTCCAAACCCAAAATCGGTTTCATCGGCCTCGGAATTATGGGCAAACCCATGTCCAAACATCTCCTCAATGCAGGATATGAAGTGGTTGTGCATAACCGCAGTCGAGAAGCCGTTGCCGAGCTCGTCTCAGCCGGAGCAAAAGAAGCACATTCGCCCAAAGAAGTTGCACAAAACAGTGAAGTCATCATCACCATGCTCCCGGACTCCCCGGATGTAGAGACCGTAGCCCTGGGACCAGATGGCCTCATCGAAGGTGTGAAAGAAGGCACGATCCACATTGACATGAGCACGATTGCGCCAAGTGTAGCCGTACACGTGGGTGAAGAACTCGCAAAAAAGGCGTCCAATGCCTGGACGCCCCGGTAAGCGGCGGAGACGTAGGCGCACAAAAAGCCACCCTCTCCATCATGGTAGGCGGCAATGAAACCGCTTTTGAAACCGTCAAACCCATCTTTGAAGTCATGGGCAAAAACATTGTCCTTTGCGGCCCCTTAGGTGCCGGGCAAACCGTAAAAGCCTGCAACCAGGTCCTGGTAGCCGTAACCATTGCTGGCGTCAGCGAAGCCCTCACCTTAGGTGCAAAAGCCGGCGTGGACCCGCTCAAAATCGTCCAGGTCTTAAGCGGCGGCCTGGCCCGCTGTGGTGTTCTAGAAAACCGTGGCGAACGTATGGTCAACGGAGACTTCGACCCCGGCTTCCGCATTCGCCTCCACTACAAAGACCTCAACATTGTCATGAAAACCGGCAACGACTACCAGGTACCGCTGCCCACCACCAGCATTGTCCACGAACTCTTCAACACCGCCCTTGCAAAAGGCCGCAGCGAACTGGACCACTCTGGCCTGCTCACCGTCATCGAAGATCTCGCCGGCATCCAGGCACGCACCGGAGGATAATTCTCCATCCGAAGTACATAGAAAACGGGCGGCAGATTGGAAAATCTGCCGCCCGATGAACTAGATGCCTACCGCTGTCATGCATACATCAATCGTCCTCTCGGTTTCGGGATAGGACGGCCAAGCTCCTGCGCTGTCTCAATCCACTCCTCAATAACCTGACGAACGTTCTTAACTGCCTCTTCATAGGTCTCGCCATCAGCTATGCATCCAGGCAACTCCGGCACTTCGACAACAAATGCCTGATCCTCTTCGCTCCAATAAATAATCAATTCATATTTAATCAACATCTTCCTCTCCTAACCGATATTTAACGAGAACATTCCTGATCTGTTTCACCTGATATGGCTTCGCTTTGCTTCCTCTGGGTTGCAGGTTGATGATCTCGACGATATCGCTCCGCGTAAAGATATAGTGGCTTCCCCTAACCCGTTCGTCAAAGCCAAGGCGAACCAGAAGCTGGCATAGCATTAAAAAAGCTACATTGCCGTCAGAACTACCCGCCAGGATTCTTTCTTTAAGCCTGGAATACTTCCCCATAGATATCCTATCCTCAACCGGCTTAATATCCATCAAGAAAATGTAGCCTGTTGGTTACATAAAATCAATGCTCAAATGATTGCGAAAGCAACGCCGCTGTACAATGGTGCCGTAGAACACGCATTGTGGCACACCTTTAGTTTTTAGGATTCAACGCACAACTGAACAGCCGGGGGCCGCTGCCGAAGTACAGCCGACCACCCACAATGGCAATCCCCGAAGTCACCGGAATATCGGGCCGCGCAATCTCCCGGTGCTCGAAAGTACCGGGTTCGATGCGCACAATCGCCTCGCGGAAAAGCGCGTACACCCCACCGTCCGGGCCAATCGTCATACATCGGGGTGCCTGCCAGCCGGACACGTCGCCGTAGCCTGTCCAGGCCTCATCGCGGGTGAACTCGCCACGTTCCGGATCCAGCACAAAAAATCGGTTCGGCTCTGCCAGACCGTACACCAACCCATCCGGCATCACCACCATATCGCGGACAGCCGGTGAGTTGGGCTTCAGCGGCCACCGGGCAGCAATCGTTCGGTTCTGGAAATCCAGGCGGTACACCTCAGCCGTCTCCGGGACATCGGCAACCCCACCGGTGGGCGGCTCCGTGGATGTCCCCACCAGCACATCGCCGCCGGGCAGGCCCACCAGCGCGTTGATGCCCTGATCCGGAATCAGTTCCTCCCGGTCCAGAATCTTGCCCTCCCGGGCATCAGCATCATAAATGAGCAACCCACTGCCCAGCACCACCCGCGCCGCATTGCCTCCCACCAGAATATGGCGACCATCCGGATGCGCCAGCACCGCATGCGGCCGTCCATACAGATCCCGCGCCGCATCGTCATAATGGGCGAGCCGGGGATTCGTGCCCGTCTCCATATCCCCGCAATCATACGGCTTGAGCGGATCATATTCCACCACCATCCCGGAACTATAAATTGCGCCAAAAAATCGGTCCCCCTGGCGCACAAACTGATTGATGTGGCCTCGGTTTCCAGCCATCCCCCGGTTCTCCATCTCGCCCGTATCCGGGTCGAACCGCCAGATCCGCAGAGGAATCCCGGTAGCACCATGAACCTTATCGTCCGGCCCCGCAATAATCGTATAAATATTGACACCCGTACTCTCGTAGTCGAAACCCACCTCGCGAGGCTCGCTGGTCCCCACGTCCAGAATACGCATCACCCGGTCCATCACGTCCACGTGGGTATAGCGCGAACCGTCCGGGAACAGATCGGTATTCTCTGGAGCAGCCTTCACCGGCGGCTGGTCAATGGCCGTGGCCTCTCCGTCAGATAACTCATGCCACCCCCACCCCGCCGCATTCACGTAAATCTTCCCATCCGTACCTGTGTAGCCCTCCACATTGCCGCGCTGCCGCTGCGCTGCCGGAATCAGAGCACGCTTTTCACCCGTAGTCAGGTTGAAGGCCACAACCTGCATCTCCTGGATACTGATGCCGGTATAGATCCAACCAGAAGCGTCGATCCCGCAGAATTTCGGATACTGGGGCCAAATCTCCTCATTCAGAGCGCCGTGGTTTGTAAACGTATCCGTGGTCGGATGATAGGAAATCAAATGCGCGCCAGGATAGAGAGCGGTGTACACCGTACCATCCTCCGCCCGGATATAGGTCATGCCCATACGGTGGGGAATCTCGCCCAGAGTAC
>JAQCGA010000218.1 GCA_027619145.1 bacterium
ATGTTGTTGTCGTAGGTGGTCTGGAGGGAGAGTTCTTTTAGAAGTTCCGCCTGCACCGGTTTTGGGAGCAGATGCAAGGAGAGAAGGCAGAGTCCCACCAGGAGATATTTGCCGATGGAATGCGTCATGGTACGCTCCGGGTTTGCGGTGAAAGGCGGATGAGTGACCCGGCGAGAGAGAAAAATGGTTGCCTCTCCCCTCTCGCCGGGTGATGTTTTATGAGTTTACTTCCGCCCACGGGAGAATTTCCGGGGCGATGTTACCGACGGCCGTGACGTCCACGCATTCTTCCGTGTGGGCGCATCGGTTTGGTGGGTTGTTCAATGCCAAGGGCATCGAGTTCGGCCCCAATGGCAACGCGGATTTCATCGTGGGTGGCACCCTCTGCCCTGAGGGTGTTGATTTTCTCGGTGAGAGAAGCCAGTTGTTCTTCGGTGAGCAGAGAACCCAGTCGCTCAATGCCTGGGATTGGGAGGTCGATTCCAAGGGCGTCGAGTTCGGCATGGACGGCTGCGTGGATTTCATCAGAGGTAGCGCCTTCGGCCTTGAGGGCGTCGATTTTCTCGGTAAGCGTCGCCAATTGTTCCTCGGTGAGCAGGGAGCTTACCCGTCCCAGGCCCGGGGTGGGAAGTTCAATGCCGAGGGCTTCGAGTTCGGCGTTGATGGCTGTATGGATTTCATCGCGTGTGGCACCCTCGGTTTTGAGAGCATCCACTTTTTCTTTGAGGGCAGACAACTGCTCTGCGGTCAAGAGGCTTGCCAGGCGTCCAATCTCACCCCGGTTGTGTCTGCCAAAATGATGACGGAAGGTGGCATTGTCATCAATTCCGTCTCCATTTTCGTCTACAAAACCGCCGCCATTGGCCTGAACCGTTGTTCCGGTCCAGGAGACCAGTGCCAGGGTTAGCGCCAGGGTCAAGGTTATCCATTTAGACATTTTGCTTCCTCCTTTGTGTTGTTTTGCTTCTGAATCGTTGAACTGCGTGCTGACGGAGTCCCTTCGAAGCGTCTGTCTCGAAGGTTTCTGCTTACCTCCCTTCTTCCCCCCTTTGCTCTTCCCGGCGCAAAGGTAATCCAGTCCATGTTGCCGTCCGAAAAACGAACTTTATAGATGGCCAGAACAACTTTCTTTCTTGACTTCCTGCGTGGAAATCGTTATTCATTTGCGCATATGGATGTTTGAACGATGCCAATTGTTCAAACCATCCGTCCGGGCCGTTAGCCTGTCCTCGCCAAAGTAGGGCTAACGGTCTTTTTTTGTACAGATGAGGTTTGCATGTGTGTGTTCTGTGGGTTTAGATGGTCTAAGCTCTCATAGCGTTCCAAAAAAAATGGACGCCCTATCAGAGCGTCCGTGTTTTACTTCTATGATGAGGAGATTACGATATACCGTAGTGCTTCATTTTGCGTTGTAGGGTACGCAGGCCAATCTTTAATAATTTGGCGGTTCGGGTCCGGTTTCCTCCGGTGTGGTTCAATGTGTGGCGGATTACATCTTTTTCGATGTCTTCGAGAGACGTGCCTACAGAAACAGAAAACAGATCTGAGGCGTTGCTGTTGGCAATGATTTTTGCAGGCAGGTCAGCGGCTTGAATGCTGGGGTTGCTGCTTGTAATGGCAAGAGATTCAATGGTGTTTTTCAGTTCGCGAACGTTGCCTGGCCAGGAATAGGTCAGGAGCGCGGCCAGGGCATCTGGGGCTATTGTTTTGGGTTCCCGGTCGTTTTCTATGGCGAAGTGGTCTAGAAAGAGACTGACCAGTTGTGGAATATCTTCCTGCCGTTCCCGCAGAGGAGGCAGCGCAATTGTGAATACTTCAAGCCGGTAATAGAGATCTTCCCGAAACCGACGTTCCCGAACAGCGGCTTCCAGGTCTATGTTGGTTGCTGCCAGGAGACGTACGTCTACAGAGAAAGAGTTGGTGCTGCCCACGCGCAGGATTTGCTGGTCTTCGAGGGCTCGCAGGAGTTTGGCCTGTGCAGCGAGGGACAGGTCACCAATTTCGTCTAAAAAAAGGGTGCCATGGTCTGCTGCCTCAAAAAAACCTGACCGCAACGAAGATGCGCCCGTAAAAGCTCCTCGCTCGTGCCCGAACAGGTGGCTTTCCACGAGTTCGTCCGGGAGAGCTGAGCAATTGACCGGGATGAATGCCCCCTTATTTCGGGGGCTAAATGTATGTATGGCGCGTGCAACCAGTTCTTTTCCTGTGCCGCTTTCTCCGGTGATGAGAACTGTGGAGCGCAAGCGGGTGACCTGGCGAATTTGCTTAAAGACCGCTTGCATGCCGGGCGAGGCTCCGAGCAAACCGCCAAGAGTAGCCAGATTTTCGGTTTGTTGTGGGGCGGGCAACAGTTCGCGCAAATTCACCGCACGCTGAACGATAGATATAAGCCGTTCAGCACGTGGTGGCTTTGTGATATAATTCAGGGCTCCGATCTTGATTGCCTCTACCGCATTTTCCACTGTACCGTACTCGGTTACAATAATGACAGGAATAGGCGGTGTCCGCGCACAGGCAAGTTGGGGCAGGCGCAAAGGGTCTGTACGGGGAATTAGCTCGGTAATGAGTATGTCAACTGACTCCCGATCCAGGATCTCTGCCGCCTGGTCTGGGCTGGAGGTCTTCAGCAGCCGGTAGCCCGGTTCTTGCAGCGCGTTGCTTATGGCTTGAAGCTGTTTGGGGTCGTCTTCTACTATCAGGATCGTACGTTGAAAAATGTTGTCTTTTTGAGCCATAGGCCATTGTCCAGGTCTGTAAATGAGGCCGAAATCCTCCGGCTTCGTAAGCATTAAGGAAGAGCATTTCGATTCTTAAAAAAAGATCGGAGGAGGCGATAGTAACTTGAACGGTGCCAGTTTACCTGGTCTGTTCCTGGCGTGCGTTTGCGAGGTTGGAGACGAGGTATTGAGAAGGATGGGTACAAGTAAACAGTTGCTATATATATTAGATTTCAGGTAAGCAGTTGCTATATATAGATTCAGGTAATGAGGTTTAGGTTCCAATTTTTTTTACGTATTTTCTTTTTATTAATGGGAACGATTAATGGGAACGATTTTTAGTTCAATGAGTCTAACTAGAGGCATAAGGAGTTTGAATTTACTGTGAAGGTGGATCTGTGCACAAAAAAGACCACGCAGGGTAAGGACAACCTGGCGCGGTTTCAATTTTCTGTCGCGTCATATTGGCGCGGTTTTTATCGGGTTTTTGTTTGCTGGAGTATAGGATTCCCTATTTATCTTTCTGTTATTTAAAGTGATAAACTTTCATTTTCTGCTTTTCTCCATTCTGGTATGTCATTTGCATTAATTGTTGATTTAGATTTTAAGAACAAAGGCAGAAGTGATCCCTTGATATTTTCTAGGGTCACCCTTGCATTATTAGTAAATACTAACTTGACATTCACAGATTGTCTTCGTTATATTTTAGCACGAGTCGCTGGCATCGTTGATCTAAGGTGTTTTTACTACATAAAAAAAGAGCCGTTAGCCACCTAACCTTGGCGGGAATAGGGCTAACGGCTCCAACAAGATTGCACGAGAGAATTTGATTATCCCGTACAATCAACAACAATGTAAAAAGAATTTTTTCACTTCGGATGTTAGTATGGAAAAAGCCGTGCGTAATCTGCCTCTGTCTTTCCTTCGAGCGAAGGCCTCCTTAGCAAGGTAAGAACAAGCGGCTTTAGGGGTCGTGTGGGAGGACTACCCGGCCCTCCCACACGGCATAAACATAAAACGAATACTTGAAAAAGCCGAATGTTACATGCCTATGCATTTCCTTCAAAAGAAGGCCTCCTTAGCAAGGCGAAAACAAGCGGCTTAAGAGGTCGAGTGGGAGGACTACCCGGCCCTCCCACTCGACCTACACATAAAATAAAGTATTAATCGTTATCGAGCTTGTCAAGAGAAAAGATAATATTTACGGGATGTTTGCAGGCAAGAAACCAGCAAGTTATTACAAGGAGGTGGTGCCTGGCGGTTGAGTGTGATAGATTTGGTTGCGGGGCAAGGGAGCCGGGGTGATTTGTGATTAAGATATTGTTTTTTTAGATGTTTATATATCTGGAAGCTTGGCCAGGTTGGGCGTGGGCGGGGCTTCCCAGGCGCCTTTTCAGGGAGATCATGAATGAAAAAAGCGAGCCTGTTTTGGATCTTAACGGCCATGTTTTGTTTACTGGTAGGTTTTGCGGTTCAAGATTCTGCATTTGCAGGAACAACCGGAAAACTTACGGGCCGCGTAATTGATGGAACCGGTGGCGACGCGCTGCCGGGTGTAAACGTGGTAATTGATGGAACCCGCCGCGGTGCCATGACGGATGCAGACGGGTATTTCCTGATTCTTTCAGTAGATCCAGGCACGTATACGCTGGTGGCATCGATGGTTGGATACGGCACGGTTTCGCAGACCGGTGTACGTATTCAGGCAGACTTTACGTCGACCGTGGATTTCCAGTTGAAAGAAACGGCGCTGCAGGCTGAAGAGCTGGTGGTTACGGCTGAGCGTCCGCCGGTGGAGCCGGACAAGACCACGAGCCATTATGTGATGTCTACTGAGCAGTTGGAATCGCTTCCTATGGCGCGTTCGATTAGCGACCTGGTTGCGTTGAACCCGGGCGTGAACCTGACGAACGCTACGGTAATTCGCGGTAGCGATAGTGGTGACGGTGCCCTGTATGTGGACGGCGTGTTGCTGCCGAACTCTGACGGGTACGGTCGGCAGTTCACAGGCCCGAGCAAGACGGCGGTGCAGGAAATTACAGTGATTTCCGGTGGTGCCAGCGCAGAATACGGCAACCTGGAGTCCGGTGCCATCAGTATTGTGACGAAAGACGGTGGCCGGAATTTCAAAGGCTGGGGTGATTTCCGTTATACGCCGCCCTCCAAGAAGCACTGGGGGGAGAATATTTATCAAAGCGCTTACCACAAGGGCAACCTGAAGTGGGATGAAACCGAGTGGCGGGCCGAGACGGTTGCATTAGGGAACGGAGCCGACGGTCTTCCTGGAACCCCGGACGATGAAATTGGTCTGGCGCACCGGGAAGTAGAATACACGGACATCAAAGGGTCCTATGCCGAAGGTGGTCTTTCGGGTCCGATTGGTGATCGTGCCAGCTTCTTTGCCAGTGCGCGGTGGACGCGGCAACCTACGAACGTGATCAATACCAGCACAAGTTCCGCTGCTTTTGATCCGTCGCAGGGCAGTGCCAGTCTCAACAGTGTGACTTCTGGTGGTTTTCCTGCACTGAGTACACCTCTGGACGTTCGTGGTAACGCCAAGGTGACGTTCCGTCCTTCTGCAAACGTGAAGTTGAGCGTAGGGCAGATTTACTCGGTGGCGGAAGCCTATCGTATTGGTACGAACACGCAGCGCGATATCCGTTCCAACGGCCAGAACGTATTTCTGCCGGAAGGATCTGGCGCGGGTGGGTTCAAGCTGACAGACAGTGTAACGTATTTGTTGCTGACACATACCCTGTCTCCGAAGACGTTTTACGAAGCCAAGGTTTCGTATTACTCTACGGACGAAGATACACAGAAGACCAACTGGCCCGTAGATGCATACGGATTCCCGGTAACGGTTTTCGGCGAGAAGGATCTGGACGGCTGGTATAATGTCAAGCCGGCTGAAGTAGCAAACTTCACCATTTCGGAACGGGACCGGTTGAACTTCAAGTTTGACCTGTCCAGCCAGGTGACCAAAGGTCACTTTCTGAAGGCCGGAATGGACATTACGCGTTTCAGCATTTATTATTACAACTACAATTCGCCGAACCCGAGCCGGCGTATTGTAGACTTCATCACGGCTGCGGGCCATTTGCCCAACGACAAAGCACCCATCACTCCTCTCCAGATGGGTTTCTACGTCCAGGACAAGATGGAGTTTGAAGGAATGGTGTTCAACGCGGGCATTCGATTTGACGCGCTGTATACCAATCAGGAGTTTTACAATGTGTCTCAGCTTCAAACCCCGCAGTATCGCTGGTTGATCAAGCATATCGATATGCCTACGGTGGACCCCACCTGGGCTACACAGATCAGCCCGCGTTTTGGTGTGTCGCACCCGATTACCGAGCGTTCGGCCTTCCACTTTACGGCGGGTCTGTATGCGAAGGTGCCGGATTTCTACGAGTACTTCCGCGAAGAGTGGCGGGCCAACGGTCCGGACCAGAACGTGGCGTGGGACGCTTTCCAGGGCCTGCACGGCCAGAACCGGATGGCGAACCCCTACATTGGTATGACGCGCACGCGTGCGTATGAAGCGGGTGCGGACTGGAACTTTGTTGCCAACTACACAGCGGGTATGTCTGCGTATTACAAAAGTGCCATTGGCAAGATCAACAACGGGAGCCGGTACTGGTATGAACCGCAGCGCACCACGTGGGTGTGGGGCCGCAAACCGAGTGGTGTTCAGGACATGAAGGGATTTGAACTGAACGTCCGCAAGGGCTTCAGCCAGTTCTTCTCCTTCAATGCAGCCATTAACTTCGGTTGGGCTTCCACGGCCAGCATCGGTTCCAATGCCACCATGTTCTATCCGGACTCTGCTTATGTAATGAATCCGGATCAGTATTACGATTGGGAGTGGAATGGCACGGACTATGTGCGCAAAGATTTCACGCCACAGGAAAGAGAGACGTGGGCGAAGACCGCCGCCAACAACTGGCGGGGTCGTTCCAATGCGATGATCAATTCGTACGAAAACGTGGTCTTCGAGTTCATGAATGTGCAGAAGGCGTATGAAGCACCGGCAAACATGAACGGGGTGTGGCAGCCTACGTATGGCGGCGGCAACCTGTACAATGCGAAGGGCACGGATCAGCGCACGCAGGCCAGTGCATCGTTCTACTTCGACAGCCCGATGGACTTTGG
>JAQCGA010000219.1 GCA_027619145.1 bacterium
TTCGGATCGTTTAAATTCCCAAACGTAATTGCCTGCGTGGGACACGATTGCTGGCAAGCCGTAACCACCTCGCCATCCCGAATTTTCCGATCTTCTTTCTTCGCATCAATCCGCGTCAAATTGATGCGTTGTACGCAAAATGTACACTTCTCCATCACGCCGCGCGCGCGCACCGTCACATCCGGGTTGCGCTGCAATTTCAAGCTGGGCGTCTCTTCGTCCACATACTGCATAAAATTGAACCGCCGTACCTTGTACGGGCAGTTGTTCGAACAGTACCGGGTGCCCACACAACGGTTGTACACCATCTCGTTCAACCCCTCATCGCTGTGCACCGTAGCCCCCACCGGACAAACCACCTCACAGGGCGCATTCTCGCAGTGCATACAGGGAACCGGCTGATGGTAGGTCTCGGGCTGATCCGGATCTCCCTTAAAATACCGGTCCACCCGAATCCAGTGCATCTCGCGACCATTCAATACCTGTTCCTTACCCACCACCGGAATGTTGTTTTCAGACTGACAGGCAATCGTACACGCATTGCAGCCGGTACACGCATTCAGATCAATCGTCATTCCCCAGGCATATCCATCGTGCGAATGCTCATCCGGATTGTACATGGTCATATCTTCGGGCGGATCCTCTGCCATCTCCTGTACAAAATGCTCATTCTGCCGAAACTCGTCCAGATCGCCCACACGAATCAGCGGCCGCCCTTCCATGCTGCTGTGGTCCTGCGTGCACGCCAGTTCGTATTCTTCGCCAGTCTTGCGAATCTCCAGCCCCGAACCAAACCAGGGCGCAGTTGAAGTACGGATCGAGTATGCATTAAATCCGGCCCCTGTCCCCACACGCCCTGCCTGTGTTCGCCCGTATCCCAAATGAACCGTTACCGAATCCAGTGGCTGCCCTGGCAAAATCCAGACCGGTGCCTTCACCGTCCGACCCTCATAAACCAACTCCACCACATCCCCATTGTTCAGATCCAGCCGTTGCGCCGTAGAAGGCGCAAGAAGCGCCGCATTATCCCACGTAAGCCGGGTCATCGTCTTGGGCAATTCCTGTAGCCAGCCATTGTTGGAAAACTGGCCATCCCACACCGTGGAATCCGCCCGGAACACCACCTCCAGGCCACCGGCTTGTTCCCCTGTACCGTTTCCAAGTCCCAGGTCCTTCTTCAATTTCATCTTCCGGGGTTCCAGCGTTGTACCCGCCACCACGCCATCGTGTAACGACTGCCGCCAGAACCGCTCAAAATCGTCTTTCTTGTACCACGCCTTCCAGTATGCCCGTGCAATATCGTATCCAGACACACCCGGCTTCCCATCCAGTACCGCCAGCAACTCGTGTGCGGACTTGCCACCGTACAGCGGCTCAATCAGCGGTTGAACAAGAGTCACGGTACCATCAAATGCCCGCACATCGCTCCAGGCTTCCAGCGCGTGGGCCTCCGGAATATGCCAGTGACACAGCACCGAGGTCTCATTTTCGTGCGACGCCAGGTGTACCCGTAGATTTACTTTCTTAAACTGCGTTTCAAAATCCAGATCCGCCGGCGCAGTATACAACGGATTGCCGCCCAGCATCACCAGCACATCCACGCGGCCGGCCGCCATATCCTCTGTCAGCTCCCGCAACGAAGACGCATGGTTTACCGGCTTGGCCTCTACCGGATCGCTGTAAAATACCGTCTTGCCGACATTGCCCAGCGCGTGATTCATTGCATGTACCAGCGCGTGTACATTGGGCGGCAGCGCTTCGCCCGCCACCACCAAACATTCTCCCCGATGCCGCACCAGATCGCGCACCAGCGCCCCCACCCACTCTCCGTGCCCTGCCGCATCTCCCATACCAGCAGCCAGACCCAGCCCTTCGGCAATTTCCCGGGCAAACCCTTCAATCTGACTGGCCCGCAAAGACAGCCGGTGGTCTGCCATCGCACCGGTATTGCTCGGTGTGGACTCCACCACATACAACCGGTTCATCTCTGCATCCGGTCCTTCCACCCGCCGTCCCGCCACAAACGCCCGTGCAGAACGCAACGCGGCCGGTCCATATGACAAAAAATCCGCATCCAGCGACAGGATCACTTTCGCCTGGTCAACCTCGTGCCGAGTCTGCACAACCTGGCCAAAAGCCTGCTGGCCACCCGCTCGAGCATTGTCCTGCCCCACCGGATCATACTGATGCCATTTTGCGCCTGGATACAACGCAAACAAATCCTGGATCTGCTTCGCCAGCGTAGGCGACGTCACCGTCTCCGTCAACAACCGCAACCCCGCGCCCTTCTTCACTTTCTGCTCTGCCTGAGCCAGCGCCATTGCAGCAACAAAATTACTCCACGTATCAATCCGCCCCATATGCCGCAACGTCTGCGAGCGATCCGGGTCATACAGAGACAAAACCGAAGCCTGTGCAAACACATCGGTGGCACCCAGGCTGGCCGGGTGTTCTTTGTTGCCTTCTATTTTTGTGGGCCGGCCCATATGGCTTTCCACCAGCACGCCGCTTCCGAATCCGCCCAGGGTAACTGCCGAAGCGAAATACAGCGGTTTACCCGGCACCAATTCCTCTGGCTGACGCACGAACGGAACCAGCTTTTCAACCGGCTGGCTCGTACACGACGCCACACCGGCAAACGCCAACGAGGCCCCCATCAGCTTCAGAAACCGACGACGTCCTACAGGATCGTTCCACTCAGAAGCGCCCTCAGGGAACTCCCGATACAATACGTCCTGGAATTCTTCTGTATTGGCCAGTTCATCCAGACTACGCCAGTACTCCTGCCCGCCTTTGGAGGCAAGCTGTTCGCGAAGCGCATCCAGGTCTAACCCATTTCTGTTAATAGAATCTTTCATCGATGGCATACCGAGCAGTTGGTGAGCTTCTGAATCTCGTATTCTTCTACGAGCCGCTTACCCAGCGTAAGCTGGTCTTCTTTCGGCTCCCATTGCATGTTAAACACCTGATCTTTTGGCCGCACAAATCGCGCCGGATCTCGGTGGCAATCCAAACACCACTCCATTTGTAAAGATTCTTTTTTCCACACCAGAGGCATTTGGTCCACCTGCCCGTGGCAGGTCTGGCATCCAATCCCTTTGTGCAAATGGATACTGTGGTTAAAATACACAAAATCTGGCAAATCATGCACACGGTTCCACTGGATCGGTTTCCCCGTCCTGAAACTCTCCCGGACGGGCTCCAGCATATCGGCTTCTGTCCAGATCTGGCTGTGGCACGTCATGCATGTTTCTGTGGGAGGAATACCGGCGAAGGCGGTTTCTTCTGCGGAAGTATGACAGTACCGGCAATCTATACCAATACCCGTCACATGGTGCTTGTGGCTGAACGGCACAGGCTGTGCACGCGCCACTTCCACCTGCGTCACATAGGAAGAGCGATTGAATTCCAGCAACACCCACACGGCAGCCGCCGCAAAAAAAACGGCACCGAACAGGCTGATCCTGGAAAGTGTGTTGGTACTGCGGTGGAAAATCTGGGGCACGGAAACATCCTGTATCGCCGGGTAGACAGGCTACCCGATATCGGATTGACGAGTAAAACCACACCATCAAACAAAGGTTCACTCGGCTCAGAAAAAGGTTTCATGAATATATCAGAAACGCCAATTACGTCAAGTTTTTGTTTAGAACAACAGATATGCCATCGCTTTAGATATTAGAATATCTTAACATTAAAACCATTCGATTTTTGACCCCAACCATGCCTTTCAACCCGCCGTTCGTCCTTAGAAAATCAGGATAAATAACGCCTCAAAAACAAACTGAGAAATTGAAATTACTTATGGTTTACAATCCGGAATTTCTTTTGTCAATCAAACGCTTCAACACCCGCATTCTTCACCTTGAACTCAGCACATAGACTCAAACCCCACCAGTGTATTTGCAATACACACACCCAGAGTATCCAGATGATATCCTCCTTCCTGCACAAACAAGGTCCGCACACCCATCTCTTCAATTCTCCTGCCAATAGCCCCAAACACATCCACTGACAGCTCAAAATCTCCCAGTGGATCCTCCCGGTAAATATCGGCTCCCAAAGACACCACCAGAAATGCCGGGGCAAATGCAGCAATCTTCCCCAGTGCCTGGTCCAGCACATCCAGGTACCGGGCTTCTCTTATACCGGCTTCCAGCGGAAAATTAACATTCAGTCCACGTCCCACACCCATCCCTTTTTCGTCTTCATACCCGCTGAAATACGGATACTGCCGATTCGGATCTGCGTGAATGGACACAAACAATACGTCATCCGAATCATAAAAAATAGCCTGCGTTCCGTTCCCATGATGATAATCTATATCCAGCACCGCCACCTGCCCCTCTGCATTCAGGAACCGGACCGCAATTGCCGCATGGTTCAAATAGCAGTACCCGCCATACACATCTCCTGCCGCGTGGTGTCCTGGTGGCCGACACAACGCATAAGCCGCTCGCTCACCTCCCTGCAACAACTCCGCCCCCGTCAGTGCGCACCATGCCGCATGTTGTGCCGCCTGAAATGTCCCTTCCAGAATTGGCGTTTGCGTCTCAAAACAATAATATCCAGCCTGGTATACCAATCCCTCCGGTTTCCCATTTAACGTCCGCATCGCAAACGTATCCGGAATCAGCCCCACACCAGGCTCCCGCGCATTCTCCACCCATTCCTCATATACATTTTCCAGATACTTCAGGTACCCCACATCGTGCACCACCAGAATTGGCTCCATCGAAAATTGCCGAGGTGCCACAACATCCACCATACCACATTCCTGAAGCGCCCGCAAAATCACATCTGCCCGCTCCGGCACCTCCGGGGAAGCCATCATCCGCCCATCCGCAAACTGACAAGGGGGTGCGTGCTCCCTGTGCTTCTCCGAATAGATCACCTTCACCGTCTCCTCCATTGGATAGAGGCGTAAGCTCAAAGCCTACTAAAGTTTGGACAATCGGTGATTGAAAAACGGCTATAAAAAGCGAGGAAGAATGCTGCTTTCTATCAACCGGCAGTGCCTCCGAAAAAAAAGATGGGGCAAAAAGCCCATCTACGAGAAAAGGGTGCATCTCCAGTATTTGACGTATCAGGATCTTCCCGTTGAAAGTCTGGGAAAGATTCTCTTTGCATAGAAAGCCGATACGTTTTCTCCAGCATCATACCTGCTACGCCAGAGCAAAAGCCCACGCGTTGCGATGCATCTCTTCACTCCAACTGGATATGAATTCTCTCAACTTCAAGCGTCATCCGATCGGAAAAGAGAAACCCTATGCGGGACCCAAAAAACGCTTCGAACGGTCTGTTGTCCACCTCTTGCCCGTGAATATAAAAAATCAGGTTCGCCTCCCTCTTCTGGACGGATAGTATATTTACGCCACCCTCCGTATTCAGAAGCGGGGAATCTGTCCACTCGATCACAGCCGACACCTCGTCCACCACCCTCCGCTCAACCATATAAGATCCGTTGCCACTGATCAGGAAACGGAAATTCGAACTTTCGGTATCTCCACCCCAGGCGAATCCGTACCCGATCTGATCCGGTCCTTCTCGCTTCAGAAGAGATACGTCGATGCGAAAATCACGTTGGCCGTCCAGTTCTGCAACCGTTTTGGATACCAGCCAGCCGGTCTCCGTCAGCGCCTGTAGCCGAAGAACGCCGTCCTGAATCGCAATCGAATAACCCCCGGATTCCCCTTCGAACCAGTTGTTTCGATTGTCCACAAACTCATCGGACAACAACACCTCCGGTGTTGCCACCCCGCTGCTCCCATCCTGCCCGTATCTCCCGGCAAACAACACAAAGTCACCAAAACCGATCAGATCATTCACATTCAGATCATAGATCACATCGTAGAGGGGGTCCCCTTTCCTGCTACCGTACCGCCTCGCAAGATCAATAAAATCTCCAAAATCGATCCTCCCGTCCCCGTTGAAATCCGGCGAAGGGTTGGCCTGAATATAACCCTCTGTCCGGGTTGTATCAGATCCACCCCGGTTCGTCGCCGTCAGGGCAATCGTGAATTGGCCGGGCCGACTGTACACATGTGAAGGATGCTGCTCCGAACTGGTCTGACCGTCACCAAACTCCCAGAACCACGATGCCGGGTCCCCGACCGATAAGTCCGTGAACAACACCGTCAACGGGATCTCTCCCATTCTGGGACTTCCGGAGAAACCAGCGAAAGGCGGATCCGTCTTCTCAGAAACCTGTACGTAGGCGCTGCGCTCAAGTTCGTCCTCACCGCCGGCATTCTTCACCCACAAAACAACGGTAAACTCGCCTGCCGTCTCGTAAGTGTGCTCGGAATGCTGAGTTCCACTGGTATCGCCGTCGCCAAAACTCCACTTCCAAGAATCGGGCACCCCTGCTGAAAGATCTCGGAACACAACAGTCAGCGGCGCGTCTCCAGACAGGGGTTTCGCGTCAAAATCCGCCACCGGAGGATCATGATCGGGAAGAACCACGATATAGTCACTTCGCACCCGCGTATCTTCCCCGGCAACATTGCGCGCACGGAGAGAAACCGTATAAGTGCCCGGTTGTCCAAACGTGTGCTCGGGGTGCTGTTCTGCGCTTTCCGTGCCATCTCCAAAATCCCAGAACCACTCGGAAGGGAAATTGGTGGACAGATCTGTAAACTGAACCGTCAGTGGAACCCGCCCGGACAGCGGGTCACCGGAGAACTCCACCCCAGGCGAGGCAAGGACGCGAAAGCTTCCCGATGTATTCTGCGTCACTTCCAGCGACGAAAGCTCGTTCCCCTCAAAATCTGCCCGACTCAATACCAGGCCGTATGAACCAGGTGAAGCGTTTGGTAGAACCCTGAATACCACCTGGACAAGTAGCCCTCCGGACTCCGAAATCC
>JAQCGA010000220.1 GCA_027619145.1 bacterium
TGTTCGGCAGGCGGCCGATTTGTATGCGCTTCGGCGGGTCAGCCTGGGCGACGCTTCGGGAAATACGGTGGAGATTTTGGCCGGTCTGAATCCGGACGAGGCGGTTGTAACGGGTTCGGGGTTTCTGGTGATGTCGGAATTCTTGAAATCGCGACTGGGTGCCGGGTGTGCTGACCACTAATTGGAAGAGGTATGTGGATGTTTGGGAAAATTGTCGCATTGTCGTTGAACAACCGTTTGCTGGTGGTCTGGTTGTTTGCGGCCGTCGTAGTGCTGGGGTTGGCAACACTTCCTCGTCTTTCTGTGGATGCATTCCCGGATACCACGCCCGTCCAGGTGCAGATCAATACGGTTGCTTCGGCTTTGAGTCCGGAAGAAATTGAACAGCAGATCACGCTTCCTGTGGAATTGTCGATTGGCGGATTGCCGGGCCTGGTGGATGTTCGATCGGTTTCCAAGTTTGGTTTTTCTCAGGTTGTGGCAACGTTTGACGATGCTACCGAGATTTCGCTGGCCCGACAATACGTTTCTGAACGGCTTGGGAGTGTTGCATTGCCCAATGGGATTGAGCGTCCTCAGTTGGGGCCGATTTCGACGGGGTTGGGTGAGATCTTTCACTATGTGGTGCGATCCAACGACCCCAATCGCACGTTGGGGGAGCTTCGCACGCTGCACGATTGGGTCATCAAACCCGAGTTGCGTAAGGTGTCTGGGGTTGCCGAGGTCAATTCCTGGGGCGGGGACGTGCGCCAGTACCATGTTGTGGTATCCCCGGAGGCACTGCTGAAGTTTGGTCTTACGCTGGATGACGTGTTCGAAGCGCTTGAGGCAAACAACCAGAACGCAGGTGGCGGACTGATTACTTCGGGGGGACGGTCGCAGATGGTCCACGGAATTGGCCGTGTGACTACGCTTGAAGAGATTGAGAATATTGTTATTGCATCGTTCGATGGAAGCCCTATTCGCATTCAGGATATTGCGGAGAAGGTGAAAATTGACCGGGAGATCCGTCGGGGCGCGGTTACCGCCGACGGGCGCGGTGAAGTGGTGCTTGGACTTGCTTTTATGTTGATGGGAGAAAATGGGAAGGTTGTTACGGAACGGCTTAAAATCCAGTTGGATAATCTGCGCCCGTTTCTTCCAGACGATTTGATTGTGGAGGTTGTTTATGACCGCACGGAGCTGACTGGTTCTGTGATTCAGACGGTGGAGCACAATCTGGCCGCTGGAGCTGCGCTGGTTGTACTGGTTCTGTTTGTGTTGCTGGGCAATTTGCGAGCGGGTTTGCTGGTTGCTCTGGTCATTCCTGTTGCGATGCTTTTTGCGGTGCTTGGCATGTATGAGTTTGCAATTGTTGCAAGCCTTCTGAGTCTTGGGGCGATTGACTTTGGGATTATCATTGACGGGTCGGTGGTGATGACCGAAGCCAATATGAGAAATCTTTCGGAGCGTTCACAACAGCTGGGCCGAAAACTCACCCCGCAGGAGAGACTTGAAACGATGGTTGCATCCGGGCAGCAAATGAGCCGACCCATCGTTTTTGGCATTGGGATCATTATGATTGTTTTCTTTCCGATCCTGACGCTTGAGGGAATTGAAGGGAAAATGTTCAGGCCCATGGCGTGGACATTTATTTTTGCCCTGGCCGGTGCACTGGTGATTGCGTTGACCTTATCTCCTGTTCTGGGGTACTATTTTTTGCCCCGGGAGTCGAAGCCACACCGGGATCTGATGGATCGTACGCTGGTTCCCCTCTACGGCCGGTTGCTCGAAAGGGCGATGAAGGCGAGGAGGTGGTTGCTTGCAGGCGTTGGGATTCTTCTTGCGGTGACCGGGTGGCAGGCGACGCGTCTTGGCGGCGAGTTCCTTCCACGACTGAGCGAGGGCGGGGTTGTGATGAATACCATCCGGCTTGCGGGGATTTCCATTGATCAGTCGGTTGCGTATAATACGCGGATCGAGCAGTTGTTGAAAGAAGCGTTCCCAGATGAAGTCCGCCATGTGTGGAGCCGAATTGGTACCGCAGAGGTGGCTACCGATCCGATGGGGACGGAATTGACGGATATTTTTGTGTCGCTGACGCCGCGCGAGCAATGGACCCGGGCAAGGAGTCAGGCCGAGCTGGTTGCGGCGATGCAAGAAGAACTGGCAGACTTACCTGGCCTGAATATGGTGTTTACTCAGCCGATTGAAATGCGGCTCAATGAGATGATTTCCGGGATCCGTTCGGACCTGGGCATCAAAGTTTTTGGGGACGATTTCGACGAATTGGTTCGAATTAGCGATGAGATTCAGCGCGTTCTGTTGTTGATTCCGGGGCAGTCTGATATTGCGGTGGATCAGTTGACGGGGCAGCCGCTGCTCCAGATCACGGTGGACCAGGCCGCGCTGGCCCGTTATGGCATCCCTGCCCGGCATGTGCTGGAGGTTGTTGAGGCGATTGGCGGATATCATGTTGGGGAGATCTATGAAGGACAACGGCGCTTCGACCTGGTTGTGCGCCTGCCGGATGCGCACCGAACGGACGTAGATTTGCTTGGAAAGACCCTTCTGTCCACAGCGAACGGGCAGCAGATTCCCCTGCGGATGCTGACGACAATTCAGGATACCGAGGGGCCGGCGACGATTAACAGGGAATGGGGTCGCCGGGTGATCCGCGTGCAGTGCAATGTGGTAGGGCGAGACGTGGTTTCGTTCATTCATGAAGCGAAGCAGCGTATTGAGGCGGGCGTACCGTTGCCGGAGGGGTACGTGATTGAATGGGCAGGGCAGTTTGAAAACCTGGAACGCGCACGCCAGCGGTTGATGCTTGTGGTGCCTGCAACTCTTCTGCTGGTATTTTTTCTTTTATCCTTCAGTATGAAAAACCTGCGGGATGTTTTGTTGATTTACACGGGGATTCCTTTTGCGCTTGTGGGCGGTGTGTATGCGCTCTGGTTTCGGGAGTTGCCGTTTAGCGTGAGTGCCGCTGTTGGATTTATTGCGCTTTCCGGGATTGCTGTGCTCAACGGACAGATCATGGTGTCTGCAATTCACAGTTTCCTGGAGCGGGGGAAAATGCTCAATGAGGCGGTAATGGGTGCCGCGCGTCAGAGGCTGCGGCCGGTTCTGGCTACGGCTGTGACGGATGCGGCTGGGTTTATCCCTATGGCGATTTCCGCTGGGGTGGGTGCAGAAGTACAGCGCCCTCTGGCGACGGTTGTGATTGGCGGGGTGTTGACATCCAGTTTGTTGACGCTGTTTATTTTGCCGCTGCTCTATGTACTCTTTCATCAATCGAGTGTTGGGTCCGATGTAAACCTGGCCGGTATGACGTCTGGTGGGTCTCCGGAAGGTCTTGTAGAGCTCGGACAGGATTAGAATTGGGTTACAACAGGTTCAGCGCACAAAAAGGGGTACGCAAAATCTGCGTACCCCTTTGATATTTTCGGTGGCGTTGAACAGGGGTGAATTGTCGATCTCATGGCGGTACGGTGGTCAGTCCTGCGCAGGAGGGGCGACGACTTCCGGTTGTTTACCAAGCCATTTCATGGTTGCGAAGTGTGCGCGTAGTGCGGTACCAAAGGTCGGGTAGGAGTGGTAGGGAACGCCGTGTTTTTCACAGATGGCGCGAATCTGCGGCGACAGTTTGAAGAGGTGTGCGTGATTTATTCCCGGGAACAGGTGGTGCTCGATTTGCAGGTTCAGGCCGCCGCTGAGGATAAAGGCTATGTAGGAGTCCATGCCAAAACTGCACGATGCGCGCACCTGCGACTCATACCAATTTGAGGAGGGCGTTTCACCTGCTTCGAGGTTTATCTCGGTGGCGTGGTTGACCTGCGAGAAGAGCAAAAACACTTCGCTGAGGATCAGGCTTGGCAAGAAGGCGAAGGCCAACGCCTTTCCGAAGGGGAAAAAGAAGAACGGCCAGGCCAGCAGGTTGACGGCGACGGCGACACGGCCAACCATGTGGACCCACCGGCGCCATCGTGGGTTGATCACAAGGGGCACTGCATCATTGAACCACCCCCGGATTCGCATGACATGATCGCGTAACACGTGGCGAATGATCAGTGGTAGAGCATACAGCACGAGCAGGCGGACGATACGGCCCTGCTTGCCGTGCACGGGGCACCAGGCAGTAGATGGCGTTTGGCGAAGAATCCGGGGCTCTGCACGGATATCGGGATCGCGTTTGGGGTCGTTGGTAAAGATGTGGTGGGCGATCACGTGCTGGTGCATCCACATTTTGGGGCTGATGAACCAGGGAAAGAGATAGGGAATTGTGCGGTTGATCCGCCAGTTTCTGCTCAGGGCGAAGTGCAGGGCATCGTGCCAGAAGTTCACCATGAAGAGCCAGCCGAGGAGGGGCGTTACAACGAGGGCGATCCAACTGCCTTGCACCAGCCACGGGAGGGATCCGAAGAAGGCGGCCCCGAGGGCAGCGATTTCGAGCCATCGCCGGGGCGGCGCTTTGGCGGCGGCGCGTAACGATGGCAGGCGACGCCGGGTGCGCTCCTCTTGCAGGTAGCGTGTTGCGCAATCCATTAAGTCTTGCCGGAACGGACTCTTCAGTGTTGCGTCCCAATCGAAGGCGTCTTCACCGAATCGTTCTTCGGCACGGAACCGGTCCGGCCCTTCCGCTTTCTCGGCTGGGATCTCATATTGTTCCAGCGCATGGAGCGGCTTTGCACGGTGCAGGGCGTGATAGCTTTCAAATAGTGCTGTGGCATCGCGATCCCGGGCACACTCGAGGGCAGGACAGCCGCCCGGGTGTTCAAACGCTCCGACATCGTAGTATTTTCCGTGGATCCTGGTTATCAGTGGCGGCACGTATTTACTCCCTGCACAAAAGATGTCAAAGCGATCTACAAATCTCGGAAGAAGCATAGCCTGAGACAGTTCGATATTCAGATTATATGGGTTCGTGTCCGTTCATCCCACAGGGCTCAAGGCTGCTTCGCATTCGAGGAAAAATGCCAGGTCGGGATTTGCATCCAGATCTATTTTGAAAATGTCGCGTTTGATGTCAGGTTCTCGCATAGGCACCCCGACTGATTGTCGTGAGTTTTCCCTGGGCAACTGCTCTGGCTACGGCATTTTTCACCTGTTTTTCGCTTAAATCCACTCTGGCGCAAATGTCGGCGACGCGCATCGCCTTCCGACGTTTCGGGATTGCTGAAACCACAATATCAATGAAGCTGCCTGCCGTAGGTTCAGTAGGGACTGCCCGGTTTGGCGTAGACTTCGTGGGTGATTTTGAGCGAGTAGCGGACGCCTTGTCCAATTTTGCAGTGGGTTTTCTGGGCATCTTTTTTTTTGTCCGGACTTTTTTGGACGCATCTTGCCGCGCCGTTGTTTTTTTTGATGATTTTACAGCGGTGCGTTGCTTCCTGTTCCTGGATCGGATCCCTTTATCACGACCCTTTGCAACGGAAGGTTGGAGATCTGTATCTTTATCCAGCTTGATCCCAAAGACATCGGTGAGGTTTGCATCGTCCAGCACCCGTGAACTTCTGGTTTTTGCTTTTTTCAGCAGTGCCCGGCTTGTGCTCTTTACGGCCTGGGTGATCAAATCATCCATTTTGATTTTTCTGAGTTTAAAGAACAGGCTCGGGTTTGCATCGAGGCGCGCGCCAACGCCGTAGAGGGCGGCGGCAACGTGTTTGCACATGGAGGCCCAGTCGGGACAACTGCAGTCAAAGTCAATCTCTTTCGGGCCTGGGAAAAGACCTTCCTCTCTGGCAAAAAATACTTCCTGTAGGGGCTTGGGAAATTTGCCTGCTAGCAGTTCGGCAAGGGTATCCAACTGTCCCTCGGCAGTTTTTTTGACGCGGTTCCAGTTGTTCTTGTTGAGCGCCTGAATCGAAATTGCGACTTGATAAGGGCTGGCCTGGCTTCCCTGCACAAGTGCGTGGATTTTACCTGGTTCGATCCGGAGATCCAGAACCGCTCCGAGTCGTACATAGCTGCGCCCCCTGCCAATGCGGTTGCTGTAATCGGCGTAGCGCTCCAGATTTTCGTTCCAGGATTTTCCCCACCAGGTACGGGAAAGGGATCTGCCTTCGATGACGACCGGTTGGATTTCGGGGTTTTTCTTTTTTAATGCATTCAGCTTTTGTGCGGCATTCGCACGTTTCTGCGCGACCGACACGTATTCGGGAAAGCCGTAGTCGTACCTGCCCATCATCTTGTCTCCGTGTTCACACCGCTTTGTTCAGGATGCTCCGACTGTCAGATGGGGCGTCTTTTCCGTCATAGACGCAGCCGAAACATTCCCATCAATTCCTCGTTGTTCATCTCGGTGATCCAGCCTTCACCCGCACTGGCGACCACCTGGTCGAAGAGTTCAGATTTTTCTACGAGCATCGCGTCGATTCTTTCTTCTATTGTGCCACGGGTCTGGAACTTGTGAACCATTACATTTTTCTTCTGGCCAATCCGGAAGGCTCGATCTGTAGCCTGGTTCTCAACGGCCGGGTTCCACCAGCGATCAAAATGCACAACGTGATTGGCCTCGGTCAAGTTCAATCCGACTCCCCCTGCTTTAAGCGAGAGCACCATGAAAGGAGTGTATTCATCCGCATTCTGAAAGCGCTCGATGAGTGCCTTCCGTTTCCTGACGGGCACGCTGCCGTGAAGGATCAGCCCGTCACGGCCGAAGATGCCTGCCAGGAAGTCGTGAAGCGGTTGCGTCATTTCTTTGAATTGGGTGAAGATGAGGGCTTTCTCGCGCTTTTCAAAAATGGTTTCGCAGATCTCGCGGAGCCGGGCGAACTTGCCGCTGTCTTTCTCGTGGAAGTCTCCTGTTCCCAGGTACTGATCCGGGTGGTTGCACAACTGTTTAAATTTCATCAGG
>JAQCGA010000221.1 GCA_027619145.1 bacterium
GAAACCCTGGGCGGCGGCATCCCGGAAGCCTACCGTCCGTACCTCAACATCCAGCCGGGCAAAAATCCGACTGTCTCCCTCAAACTTCCAATGGAACTCCCCTCTCATATTCTGGGGCAGAACCGCAAAGCCATCCTCCGTAGCGGCAAAGGGGACCACGCACGAACCCTCTCCATTGACTTTACCGAGCGTGTGGGCCACTACCATATGGCCCCCCTCAACCTCACCTTCTACGCCAAAGGTCACGAACTGGAAACCGACCTCGGGTACCTGGGCTCCACCCACTTCTTAACCGTGGACTGGATCAAAACCTTCCCAGCTCACAATACCGTTGCCATTCGCACTGAAGACGGCGACCCAATGGGCACGGACAACCTCCGGGGAGACCTCCAGCTCTTCGCAGATCTGCCCGGCTTCAAAGTCATCGACGCGGCCGAAAAAGGCACCCACGAACTTGCCAAAATACCCGGCACCAACCGCTATCAACGAACCGTGGCCCTCATCGACGCCAGCCCCGAAGACGCGTACGTCGTGGACTTCTTCCGCCTCAACGGCGGCCACCTTCACGACTGGACCTTCCACAGCAACGGGCACCGCTTTGAAACCGAAGGCCTCGCCCTCAAAGAAAATTCCAACCCAGCGGAATCCCTCTACGACTACAGCGGCTTCACCTTTACGCCCACCCGCAGAACCAACGCCGCCAACGCCAAATGGGGTACCCAGCGAGTCACCAAACTCAGCACCGGCCAGAGCACCGGACCCTGGACCGCAACCTGGGGTGACGTGACCGAATTCGTATCCGAAAACGCCCCTCCTGAAATCGACCCAACCGTCTTCCTCAAACTTCATATGCTCGACACTCCCGGCTCCGAAATCATTACAGGAACCGGCCCGGCCCAGCGCTGGATTGACAACCGGGACCTCGGCGAAGAAATGAAAATCATTACCGTCCGCCGGAAAAACACCGAACCCCTGGACACATTTCTCGCCGTCCACGAACCCTACCGCGATCAACACTTTATCAAAAACGTCGAACGCCTGTCCTGCACCACCTCGGAAGCCGAAGCCGTCCAGGTCACCCACAACCACGGCACAGACCTCATCCTTAGTAACCCTTCCGGCTCCCCCTGTACTCTCTCTCACAACGGCCTCGAACTACACACCGACGGCGAACTAGCCTTCGCCTCCTTCGACCCACAGGGCCTCCGCTCTCTCGCGCTCATCGGCGGAACCACCGCCGAATCCAGGGGCCACAAAGTTGAATCCACACCCACCCTCGAAGGCCTGCTAACCGGGTTCGACGACGTCCAGAAAACCCTGACCGTCCAAACCGACCAGGAAACCTCCGATCCAAATCACCTCGCCGGAAAAACCATTACGATCAATCACCGGGAACGAGCCTCCGCCTACACCATTCGATCCGCACAAAAAAATCCAGATGGAACGTACACCCTCCACCTGGACGGATTTCCTCACCTCGCAATCGGCTACCTCCTGGTCACCGCCGTAGAAAACGACCGCGTCTGGGTCGAACCCCCTCCTGTCATTCAAGGCAAAGACAACAACCTCAACCTCTTCAAAGTTGAACTCGACAAAACCCTCACACACCTCCAGTCCTTAGGCGACCGAACCACAGATGACATCCTGGACGAATGGGGTTGCCGCATCCGCACCCGAAATGGCTTTGTTCTGGAAACCCCAGAACACCTGTCCTCCGGCAATGAAATCGCGCTCTCTCTCCTTCACCCCGGCGTTGACCGAATCCGCATCGTCGGCTCCGGACACTGGCAGCGCTGAAGATGTAAAACGTTACGGTAAATGCAAGCAGCGCTGGATATCCCCACACCGGCAAATTGTGCACAGAAAGCAAAAATACGTTATCAAACTGGGTTTCTGTGTATAAAGCTATACTTGACGGTGATCCCTATTCTGAGTTACTTTAATCTCAAAGAGAGATTTGCAGAACTGCACCGCGTCGGAAATAGCTGGTTCGGCACTCCTTAAAAAGCAACAAAGCTTAATTCAGAATCTAACCTGCTTCCGCAACGAGCGAGAAAAACTCAAAAGGCTTTATTGTGTTGGATATGAACCCATGAAAGTAAGAGAAATCATTCGGATAATTGAAGCAGACGGATGGTACCTTGCGAGGACTCGGGGAAGCCATAGGCAGTATAAGCATCAAGATAAAAAAGGATTGGTGACGATTCCCGGCAAGCCTAACAATGATCTCGCCCCTGGCACCCAAAACAGCATAATGAAGCAGGCGCAACTTTCGTAGAGTGAGGACCGAAATGACGAAATATCTAGTTGTTATTGAGAAAACAGAAACGGGGTTTTCTGCCTATTCTCCCGACCTTTTGGGGTGTGTCTCCACCGGACAAACGCGGGCTGAAGTGGAAAGAAATATGAGGGAAGCTATCGAGTTCCATCTCGATGGAATGCGAGAAGAAGGTTATCCAATTCCTGAGCCAACAGCTGAGTCGGCTTATCTAGAGGTAGCACCATGACAGGGCACTCCAGCGGACACGATAAGCCGTACCCTCATTGTGATGGTTAACGATTCGCTTACCCAGCAATCCCAACACAGACAACCCAGGGAAAAAGATGCCAGAAACCCCAGAGAGAACCCCCAAAGAAAAAGCCAGCATCATCTCCAGCGCACTCCCCGGCAGCCTGCCGTGCCTGCCCCCGCTTTATCCGCCGCCAGATATGGAACTCATCCAGGGCTTCTCCACAAAACTCTCCGTACGCCCCGGCGAATCCATCGAATTCAAAGTATCCACATCCGCTGATTCTTACAATGTACGATTCTACCGAATCGGAAAACGATCCCAGGAACTGGAAGGAATCCATGACCTGAAAGGGTCCCTTCAACCACTCACCGAACTCCCCTGGGAAGGTTGCGTGTGGGAAACCGATTTCTCGTGGAATATACCCGAAGGAACACCCACGGCGTTTTACGCAGCTGAGTTGAAAGACTCGAACGGTTCCTCCTTCCACATTCCATTTATCGTAAAACCTCCCCCGGGTCAAACAGGCCGGGTCGCCGTCCTCGCCTCCACAAACACCTGGAACGCCTACAACGGCTGGGGCGGGCCGTCCACCTACTGCGCCGAACAACCCCGCGGCACCAGCCTGGACCGTCCAATGTCGTCCTGCAGGCCAGCAGGAAAAGGCCGCAGTCACCTCGTCCGCGCTGAAAACTGGATACTGGACTGGCTCCAGGACGCAGGATACCAGCCCGATCTCTACGGAGACCTGGACCTGCACACCGGGTGGGACTGGCTCAAAAACTACCCCGCCCTCGTCATCAGCACCCACAGTGAGTACTGGACCCTCCAGATGCGCGACAACCTGGACGCCTATCTGAATGCAGGCGGCAACCTCCTCTACCTCTCCGGAAACGGCCTCTACTGGAAAGTGACATTTGACGAAGCCCTCCGCGTAATGGAAGTTTGCAGAGACGGCCGACCCCACTCACAAACAGGAGAAAAGGGTGGCCTCTGGCGAGACCTCGGCAGACCCGAACACAGCGTAACCGGCGTGGGCTTTGTCGCGGACGGATATATGACCTACGCACCCTACCGTGCGGTGAAACCGAACCACTGGATCTTTGAAGGATTGGATTTACAGCAGAATGATCTGATCGGGAAAGAAGGACTTCACGGAGATGGTGCAAGCGGGTGGGAACTGGACCGGGTGGTTCCGGAATGGTCTCCCTCCAACATCGAAATTCTCGCCGAAGGACTCAACCCAGCAGACAAAATGGGACCCGGAATAGATGCAGTCTATCCAGACCCCAATTACAACTGGGACGGCAAAGGGGGAGCCCATATGACCTATTATACGCACCCCGGAGGTGGAGGCGTATTCAGCGCAGGATCCATTTCATTCGGTGCCAGCCTGGCCGTTGACCCGCAGATTCAGAAGATCGGGTCGAACGTGCTAAAACGCTTTCTCAGCTGATCAACAGGACACCGCTTTCCGAACGCGATCAATCACAAGATCCACCTCGTCCTCGATGAGATGGGCAACCACAATCCGAAGCCGGTTCCCACTTGCCCGCGTCCAGATCGACGGATCGCTCGCCTTCAACTCCTCCACAACCTGAGCCGCACGTTTGCCCAGCCCTTTTTCATCCATCGTCACCGTCACCCCATTGCTCAGGCCATTGTCTTCCACGTGGCGTTCCGTTGTGAGATAAGGAATCCCTTCGAGCCGACTCATAATATGATCGGCCTTCCGCCAGTGCTCCGCAATCCGCGCCTCGTGGTCCATTTCCAGCCACTCCTGGAGCGCCACCACAACCGCAACAACTTCCTGCCGGTCCAGCTTCAACGGCCGCCCCACAGTCTCCAGATCGCTCGTCTCAAACCCGATGAAACTCTGCGCGTACGCCGCCTCCACCAGTTCCTTCTTCCCACATAAAATCCCCGTCGAATTGGGTGCCCCAATATATTTTGTACCAAAACCGATCAGCGCATTGGGTGTGCTCGCGTACGCCTTCATCGTATCCAGCGGATACACCTGATACGCAGCATCTACGGTAACCGGCAAGTCGTGCCGCCCGGCAACCGAAAGAATCCCCTCCAGATCCAGTATCGAATCGTCCGGATCCCCGGAAGCAAAATAGTGGATCCCTGCAGTCTGCTCCGTAATCGAGTCCTCCAACTGTTCCACGGTCGTCCCCTTCTGCGTACCAACCATCATCACGTGTCCCCCAAATACCGTGAGACACCGCTGGTAATGGTACTTCTGTCTCCGCTGAAACAGGAACTGATTCGGAATCCCATTCGTGTGCGGCAACAATTCCATCCGCTCCGGGTGCCCCACCGTCATGCACGCCCCCGCCGAAAGCGCCAGCGCCGCACCGCACCCCGGCGTCACAAATGCAGCCTCAGCACCCAGGAGACTCGCAATCCTCTCCCCGGTCGAATGAAATAGATCGTCCATCGAAACATAATATCGATTGGCCGCAACCATTGCTTCTTGCACCGCAGGCGAAAGACGCGAGCCGCCAATCACCGTCAGGTTCCCCGCCGCGTTAATCACCGGTGTTGCACCAAGGTCGCGGTAAAGCTGAGCGTTTGCATTCATTCATTCACTCCAGGGACAGGGTTCAATTATTAAGGATCTATTCGAATGCTTTTACGGCGTCAGCTTCTCCAAGATCAAACTGGCAAATCCAAGCACAAAGAAAAACCCGCACATATCTGTCACCGTGGTCAGCAGCGGCCCGGAAGCCAGCGCCGGATCCATTTTCATACTCCGCAAAACCAGGGGAATCAACCCACCTAAACACACGGCCAACAGCGTATTCAGCATCAGTGCAGACCCCACTACAAGGCCCAAATACACGTTGCCCTGCCAGGCCCAGGCCACCCCTCCCAGCAAAACCCCCAACACCAGCCCATTCATCAATCCCACAACCGACTCTTTTAAGAATACCCGAAACACGTCCCGGGGCAGAATCACCCCCAGCGTCAATTCTCGAATGCTCACCGCAACAGCCTGGTTCCCGGAGCAGCCGCTCATATCTGAAATAATCGGCAGAAAAACAGCCAGGACAATCACCGCCGAAAGGGTATCCTGGTAAAAGGTAATCACGCTGGCCGCAATCACATTCAAAATAATATTAATGCTCAACCAGGACAGCCGCCGGTAAGAACGATAAAAAATCCCCATACTACGCAACTCTTCTCCACCTACAATGCCGCTCGTTTTCAAATAGGTATCTTCTGTCTGCTTTCCCACGGCCCGATCCACAGCGGCCCGTTGCACAACACCCACCAGGCGATTCTGGAGGTCAACAACCGGAACGCCTAAAAAGGTGTGGCTGTCAAACACGCCGTGCAAATCGTCCAGGGACATATCTACAGGCACAGACACCGGCCCGGGAATCATCAGGGACAGCAAGGGGTTTTCCCGGGGAGCCAGCAACAAATCGCGAAGGCGTAACACCCCGGCCAGCTTCTCTTCCCCGGAAACAACATATGCGTATTGCACATCGTAATCGGCATACAATTCACGGTTTTCTCGAAGATCATCCAGCACATCCAAAATTTGCATCTCGTGCGAATAGGCCAGGTATTCGGTAATCATCACCCCGCCGGCCGTATCTGCCGGGTACTGTAACAACTCGCGCACATCAGCAGCCTCATCCGGTGCCATTTCTACCATAATCGCTTCTGCATCAGACGCGTCCATTGCGCCCAAAATATCGGCCTGCTGGGCACTGGACAATTCGTCCACAATAGATGCAGCCTGTTCCGGAGACAGGTGCTCAATTAAATCTACAGCCTGGGCATCCGTCACTTCCTCAATCAAGCCTGCGGCATTTTCGGGTTTCAGCAGAGTCAACAGTTGCGATTGGCCCTCCTGCGACAAACGAGAAAAGGCATATACCGTTTCCATCGCAGACAACCCATCCAGAACCTGACCCAACCCACGAGAATCTTTTGCCCCAATCAGTTCTCGCAACCTCTCCCAGGGCTCCAACTGATCAACCATATCAACCTCCCTCAAACCCGGTCAAACCCAAAAAAATACCCCCCTGACCCCTGCCTCACACCAGCTCCCCCACAAACCACCCGGAATTCCGCACCAGAATCACCGTTGGAAATCCCTCTACCAATCCCGCAAGCTGCTCGGCGTACGCCACTTCCTCCCCTTCTTCCGGCTGCATCAATCCCATAAAAACAACCTCGGCATCCTGAGACTCTTCCATCATCATCTCCTTCACCGTCTTGCCCTCCGCTTTCAGGAGAACTTTATACGTTGCCGAAATCCGTGCCCGAGGAATCAGCTCCTTCAAATTCATCTCAATTTCTTGCTTC
>JAQCGA010000222.1 GCA_027619145.1 bacterium
TAATACGGGCCTGGGACCCTTGTCGTTCAGTGTGGTGTCTCCAGATTCGGCGTTGGGGGTTGACCCGGCTGCTGTGGATAGCCTGATGCCAGGCGAGGTGGCTGCGATTTCTTTGACGTTTTCGCCCACCTCGCGTGCAAGTCTGGATGGATGGTTAACGCTTTCCAGCAATGATCCCAAGGGGGACGTGCTTGTGGAAATGCATGGAACGGTCGCGATTCCGGAACGGGTTTATCTGGACCTGGACCCGGAACCTGAAAACCAGGCGCAGGTGCAGGTTACCACCGATCCGAGCGAAGAGATTCCGGTTCAGTTGTTTGTGGCTCAATTGCCAGAGGTGCAGGCCGTTCGGGTTCGGGTTCAGTTCGATCCGGCACAGGTGGGTTATGTGGTAGATAGTTGGAAGCCAGGATCGTTTATTGATGGCGGTATTATTTTACGAGAAGAAGCCGAGATTGAGCCCGGGCTGGTGGAGGTGAGTGTAGGGACGTTGGGAGGTCGTACGGGAACCGGCGATGGCTACCTGGGTAGTATGACTTTCCGAACGGCTGCAACGTTTCCTGGGAAACGTGGAGAAGACCAGACGGTGTTGACGGCGGTACGGGTTTGGTATCTCACAGGGGAAGGGCAACAGGATAGCCTGCATGTGCTGGCCGAGGTCACGCTGGCGGCCAAGGGGGATACCTGGCCGGATCTGGACGGCAATGGAGAGGTGCAATTTGCGGATTATTTGATGTTTCTGCGTGCGTTCAAGAAAGATTCTACAAGCCCAGGGTGGGACGAAGAGTTGCCGCATTCACCGTTCCCTCAAACGCCGTATCGTCGGTTTGATGTGGATGGCGACGGGAGCGTTGGATTTGTAGACTTTCTGAGATTCGGGCAGGCGTATCGAGAAGCGGTTTCAGCGCAATAAAGAAGATGACTACGAGATATAGAAAGGCCCTCTCCGCTAAAAAAACGGAGAGGGCCTTTCTGTTGGTACTGCGCTTATTCTTGTAATAAGGAACGGATCGCGGTCAGGAGGTCGTCTGGGGTGAAGGGTTTCTTGAGGGTTTGCCGCGCACCGAGTTTTTCGGCTACATAAAGGAAGGAGGGTCGGCCTGTCATGTCTGCCCCTGTAATGGCGAGTACGGGTGTAGGAGATCGTCCTTCCTGAAATTCGCGCAGGACTTCAAGGCCATCTTTTTCGGGCATGTAAATGTCCAGAATAACGGCATCTGGAAGGGCGTAGCGCATCCGCTCCAGGCAAGCGACACCATCATTGGCTTCGTCCACCGTATACCCTTCTGACTCAAGAACTCGGCGGAGATATTCGCGCATGGGCGCGTCGTCATCAACAACAAGGACCCTGGTCAGTTGAAGCCTCCCTGTGATTTAAGTAATGGAAGCATACGGGAAATTAGTTCTGCTGTCAACTCCCAGGAAGGCGAATGAGGAGGAGCAACCCTTGATTTTTCGGAATCTACAGCCTGGTCCAGCAGTTCAGATCCTGTCATTTACTTCGCTGGACCAGGTGAATCCGATTTGGGATCACCCACGAGGCTCCTACTTCAAAGTTGAGCACGTGGCCTTGTGCGTAGTCTGCATTGTCTTTGAATCTGCGGACGAAAGAGATGTCCCCGCAGTGGATCCGGTACCGGTTGCCGTCTTTTTCGATGGCGTGGATCGTGTAGCAGGCGTTGGTTTCTCCATCGTTCTCAATCAGAAGCTGGGCACCATTCAGCGAGCCATCTACAGGCAGGGGCGTCTCGACCCACAATGTGGCAGGTCCTTTCACATCTTTGTTCATTTCGGCAACGGTGCCCCGGTACCCTGTATCTGGATGTTGTATGTCCAGGTCCGCCAATTTCAGCCTGGAGGCGCGAAGCATCCAGGCCTGTTCGGCAACGCCGTTTCGGGTTCTGACGGCAAGGAGCCGGCCACGGAATTCGATGCCGTCTCGGGTGCGCCATGTGGTTTCATCGTCTGGTCCAGCAAGGACGTAGTCTACGGCCCCGTTATTCAGTTCGATACGCAAGGCCACGGGCTCAAGGCCGTCCGGGCCGGGTTCTACTGGAAGACGTGTGGCGCTTTGAATGGTGGGATGGTTCCGGTAGGGTTCTATGAGAGAGACAAACGTGGAGGTGAGTTCTTCGGTTGCATCATTCTGTGTGACACGGTGGCCCAACAGGTAGCGCAAGGTAGGTGGGGCTGCCCCCGGTGGGACGCCGTCTGCAAGGGCGATGTCCGTGTATTTTGTGAAAGAATGATACCGGACGTGAATGTTGTCCGATTCTTCCAGGTGTGGAAAGGGCGGCGTACCCTGGACGTCGAGTGTAAAATAGGTGGAGGGATCTGTGTCCCGTTCCACGTCTTTGAGCCAGGAGTAGCCCATGCCGGGGCCTTTCATAGAGGTTCCGTACGGTACTTCGGGGCCTGCATAGCTGCCGCTATCCTGTTGGCTCAGGTTCAACCCGGTGGTTTGCACTGGACCGGGTAGTGCGTGGTAGCTGATGAGGTGGTCGTTTCCACCTTTGACGTGGAAAATGTCCACGGCGTACGAGTTGTTCCCGTCGGTCTGTATATGGGCGATTGTGCGGCGGAACACATTGGTTGTTCCAGGATAAAGGCCGGGGTCTTCTACGCTAAGTCCGCCCAATCCGGGGAGCTGGGCAAAGAGGAGTGGTTTGCCCACGCGGGTAACAGATTGGCGTTCTTTGTTGACGATTACGGTGTTGTGAGAAATGGTGTTGTCTTCCCACTGTGTGGATTTGGGCCAGTCTCCCCAGAGTTCGCGGTAGCCCAGGGTGGGGCATACGCTTACGCCGAAGGCTTCGTACCCGAACATCAGAGATGCTCTGTGGCCGGCCACGCTGTTGAGGCCGTAGAACATCCACAGGGCGTGCCCGGAATCGCGGGGTGCAAATTCTGAGCTGACCAAACCGTACCCTGCCCGATTGCTGCCAGAAATGGGGGGTTCCGTGCCGTGTTTTTTAACAAGGTTTTCTAATTCTTTTTCAATTTTGAGAGGGTCTTTTGAGAAGATGTCTCGTCCCAGACCTTCGGTTTTTCCCCGGTTGGCGTACACTGCGGCAAGGCCCGCTTGTTTGTCTCCGAAAAGCCGATAGCCACGCACGAGAAATTCAGGTTCCGCACCAATGAGCGCGTGTGAACCGCTCCTGCCTGTGTCGCCGATGTTGGGCGTGCGAGAGGCCAGGACTCCCAGGCGCCAGCCGACGGTGATGGTCTGTTTGAAGACGGGGTAGTCCCGATAGATATCGCGGTGTTTGTAGCCTTCGTAGTTGTGCAGGAGGTCGGCTACAACGCCAAGATCATTGCCCCACATCAGTGAATAGGAAGGGGACCCTTCCGCCCCTGCGCCATCCCGGTCAATTGCACCTACAACGAGAGCAGGAATATGACCACCCTGGCCGGGTTTGATGGCTCCCTGGCCTACGTTGCCTTCTTTGAAGATCCAGTCGATCCATTCTCCTGTGCGCGGTTGGCGGTTGAGGGCGAGGGCGGCTACGGTTACGCAATGCTGGGGGCCACCTTCGTTGCCGTAAATGGTGCGTCCATTTTGTACGGCTTTGACAAATTCGGTCAGGAGGTTGGTTTCGATGTTTGCTACAAGGTGGGCATAGGTTCCTTTGGGGTTGGCACGCCTGTATTGCTGGCTCTTGTTTGCCAGAAAGGAGTAGAGTTCGGGTTGATTCTGAAGGCCAGATTTGATCATGTCGTAGGCACCGGAGAGCGTGTATACCGTGCCTGTTTCCCAGATGCTGCCTTCAATTTTTCCGCCTACCTGGCTTCCGGAATGGAACCACCCTTTTTGACCATACACAGACCAGTCCATGTCCGGGTATACGTCTGCAATCCGATCCAGGAGCATTGCACATTTCTGGGCATACCTGGGGTCACCAGTGAAAAGATAGGCCCTGGCGAGAGCGTTCACGCCGCTTTTGATGGTGTTCCAGAGTGCGTACCCGTAATACCCAATGAAGCGGTTGACAGCGCCATCAGGGGTTTCAAACCCCCACCCATTGTCCACATAAGCTTTGTGCAATGGATCGTTTGGGTCCGGGTGTTCGGCGTTGAAGAGGAGCGCAGGGTCTGCGGTGGAGAGGTTGAAACACCCTGTTTCGTCGATGCCACTGCGGTAGTACGCGCCAAAGTCGTTGTGGGGCAGGTGGGTGTTACAGGCAGGACAGGTGACTTTCCAGGGGGCTTTCCATACATCCACTTTCCAGGGATATTTGTTGTTGTTTGCGTACACGTCCACGCCGCAAACCGGGCAACCACCGGTACGTGTTCCGTGATCCATTTGAGGGTCAATATTGCGTGGCAAGTTCTGGCCAGGAACGAGATTCCAGAGGTCTTCATTGGAAAGGTTTACCCAGTGTTCCGCAGCCTGGATGGTCTGGTCTCTCTGTTCGGCGGCCCAGGTGTACTTCTGTACGTTTGCCCGGAGGTTGGTGATGCGTTCGGGCGTGTATTGGCCGCCGTATTCTGGCACGTTATCTTGGGTGTCGGCAGCGGATGCTATTGCCATTCTGGAGGCTCCTGTAGATGGTTTTTTTTGCGCATCTGATGGATGGGAGGTAAAGAACAAAGCGAAGGTGAGGATCGTGCCAAGCGCCAAACCAAAAACGTAATATTTGGGGATCAAGAATTGTGTCCTCTGGTATGCTGTGGTGCAGGTGATGGAGGGTGGCGATGTATGTTTGGTCAGTACCCGTGGAGTTGTTGAAGAAATGTAATCACGAGCCATGAGGCTGCAAAGAAAAAGGTCCCCAGGCCAACAATGGTAAACAGGAGTAGTCTGCGGATCATCAGAGATTGTTTGGCTTTGTCCTGGGGAATAAGCCGGGTGAGCAGATCCTGTTCGATGCGTTGTGTAAGTTGTGCTACGCGACTTTGGGATTTAGAGGAGAAAGATTCTTCTGGCGGGATTTTGTCCAGGAAACGAACTGTTCTTATGTTGTGGTGCGTTTGGAATATACAGTTTCGAAGGCAAAAAGCAAACCAGGAGGCCTATCTGAGAGCAGTAGGGCCTCATTTTAGTGCTGGTAGGCGTAAAATGTACCGGTAGGCGTAAAAGTAAGACAGTGGATGGGCATGCGCAGGGGTTCGTTCAGTGAAATTATATTGAAAGCAGTGCGGGGTGCCGATTCTGAGATGCCAGCACCGGTAAGAAGGGCAAGGTTGGTTCCGCTGGCCGCATTGGAAGAGCGAGGAGCAGGAAAGAAGGTAGGCTTGTAATAAAAGGGCGCCGAGAACATGGCGCCCTTTTATTGTGTGCTGCGGAGATCGGGATCTCCACAAAGGTTTGCTGTTGGAACCCGATAAGCAGGATATCTGACAGGTTTGAGCGGCAACCGGTTCAAGGGGCGTGTCCCGCCAGGTTCGCCCCTTGAACGTTGAACGCACCGCTGTATCCAGTAGAGCCCTATCGGAAGACTAAGGGGTTTCCAATGCTTCTTGAACAGCACGGACAAGGTCGTTAATGTGAAAGGGTTTGATTACCACTTTCCAGGCCCCTGCTTTGATGGCGGCAGCTCTGGATTTCCCCTCGCTTCCGCTGAGTACAATAATCCTCACGTTGGGGTATTCATCCACAAGCTCCTGGATCACTTCCAGGCCGGTTTTTCCCGGCATTTTGAGGTCTGTGATGACAAGGTCCGCAGGCGCACGCTGGTATATGTGCACGCCTTCTTCACCGTCGGTGGCCTGGGCAATTTCGTGACCTCTCATTTCCAGGACTTTGGTTACAACGCCCCGTACGGACTGGTCATCGTCGATGATCAAGATGCGCGCCACAGGCGATCCTTTGCGGGTTTGTTCGTTTTAGTCATCATCTCCTCGGTCCACCCAGAACTTCGCCCATACCGGCCGATGGTCAGATACTGCGAGAGAAGCCGCTTCGTCGTGGTTGCCGAATACCCTCTGGTCGAACCGGTCGATGCCCCAAGCTTCGGCATATTCTGCCGTGGCGGTACGCGGAATCCAGATGTTGTCGTAGAGGCTGGTTTCTGTGATTGTGGTCCGTACATCGCCTGTGAAGAGGGGGCGCAGGTGGACGCGTAATGTCTGGAATCCTTCGTCATCTGGTTCCAGATTGAAATCACCGAGGAGAATGACGTCTTGCTCTTCCGGGTTCGTATCCCGGACGGTTTGCCAGACGGTGTCCAGGAGGAGCGCTTCTGCGCGACGTTCGCTTTTTGAGTTTCCGTAGATTGCGTGAATGGAGATAAGGGTGAAGTCGAAGTCTCCTGCGCGGAAGGTTGCAACATAAGGCTCTCGAATGAAGAGATCGCCTGGGTCCGACCAGATTTGACCTGCTTCGGCTACTGAGATCTTGTCCTGGCGATAGAGAAAGGCGTAGCGCTCGAATGAGGATCCTCGACCTACGGGGCTGGAGATTTCGGCCTGGTAGGTATGGCCACGGTTTGCAAGGATCGCCAGGGTGCGGTCAATGACTTCCTGGTCCCGGAGTTCTTGTATGGCGATCAGATCAAATTGCTGGAGGCGGTCTGCGATGTGGCCCAGTTCGGAATCGTCTCGGATTCCCGTGGAAAAGATACGGATGTTCCAGGATGCGATAGTGATCTGACCCGGACCCGGAGCAGGGGAGGTAGATTCGCCCCAGGGAAAGACGGTGATGGTGTCCCGGACGGTGATATAGACTCTGGTGGTGTCCAGAGGACCACCAAGGCTCTGTATCAGGGAAGCGACATCGGAAATGCCCACTGACCCATCCCCATCCTGATCGTTGAGCAGGCCGGCCCCTATGGCCAGGACGGTGAGGGCGGCCAGGAGGATGAGGAGGGAGCGAGGGCGTTTCATTGAGGAG
>JAQCGA010000223.1 GCA_027619145.1 bacterium
CGGGTTGTGCCGGATGGCCGCGTCTGCACTTCTGCGGGCGCGGGTGGTTTTGGAGGTACGCAGGTAGGCGCGGGCCAGATAATACAGGGTTTCTGCGTGGGTAGAGTCTATGGCAACAGCGGCTTCCAGGTGGGCAAGGGCAGACCGGGGACTGTCTTTGTATTCCAGCAAGACCCAGCCCAGGCCGGTGTGTGCGCCTACCTGGGTAGAGTCCCGTAAGATGGCCTGTTCGAACAGGGTCCGGGCGCTGTCCGGGTTTTCCAGACGGAGGTAGAGGTAGCCTGCCTGCGTACGCAGAGATGCTGTTGGGCGTTTGGCCAGGGCGTTTTGGAGTTGGCCCAGGGCCTGTCGAATCTGGGCTTCGTCTGAGGATTGTCGTGCCTTGAAGTAGATGGCGTCCAGTTCGGTTGTAGATTGGGCCCATCCTTGGCTACCCGAACCCAGGCAGAGCGCCCATGCAAGCAATCCCAGCAGGGGGAGCTTCCTGATCAAGGTTGGAAATTTTCTGCGTTCGGGCATGTGCGTTCCTTTCGGTCTGGATTGATGCTTTGGATTTTATCTTGGATTTTATCTTGAATGATACAAGCATTTTACGCTCATTGCGTCAAATCGTTTCAACTTTTTATGATTTTCTTGTTTCTATATGTGGGGATTGTTTCTGCCGACGAAAGGTATTATTTTTTCTTTTTATTTACAATGCGTATTTCAAGTGTGGGATTGTATCACAAGAGGTAGACAGGGATAACGGCAGGGTTTTATGTACGTTCAGGATTTTCTCTTGACAGCCTTCAACCTGGACGGTACTTTCCTGTTTTACTTTAATTTATTGAATCTTATCGTTTCTCCGTCCAATAGAGGCTTACTTTGCCCGACCCACCCGAAGCTCCTCTTCTTCCCTCCCGAAATGGTCCCCGGCGCCTGCAGGCGTACATCCTTCGTCTTTTTCACCGTTTAAACCTTTCCGAGCAGCACTTTTTGATTGCCCTGGCCATGATTGTGGGCATTGGTGGTGGTTTTGGTTCCGTGTTGTTTCGGGAACTGCTGGAGGTTATGCACCATTTGTTGCTGGTTACCGGACGCAGTCTGTTGGGTCGGCCTTATCTGATGCCGCTGATTCCGGCTGTGGGTGGGTTGGCTGCAGGCTTACTGGTGTATTTTTACGCGCGGGAGGCGAAGGGGCACGGTGTGCCGGAGGTGATGAACGCCATTATTACCCGGCGGGGCGTCATCCGGGCGCGGGTGGTGGTGGTTAAGGCGCTGGCTTCGGCATTCACGCTGGGTTCGGGTGGGTCTGCCGGGAGTGAAGGACCCATTATTCAAATTGGATCGGCGCTGGGGTCCGGCGTGGGGCAGATGTTCCGGATTTCAGAGACGCACATCAAAACGCTAATTGCCTGTGGGGCTGCGGCTGGAATTTCGGCTATTTTTAATGCGCCGATTGCAGGGGTGCTGTTTGCCATGGAAATTATTCTGGGCGATTTTGCCATTGCGGCATTTACGCCTGTGGTGATTTCATCGGTGCTTTCTGCGGTGGTGGCGCATTCGTATTACGGAGACAATCCGGTATTTCACGTGCCGGATTACTATTTTGTGAATGCGTACGAGTTGGGCTGGTATTTGATTCTGGCGGTGTTGACGGGCATGGTGGGCGTCCTGTTCATCAAGTTATTGTATGCGTCTGAGGATTTTTTTGACGATACGGTGACCTGGCTGCCGGAGTGGTTTAAGCCCGCTTTGGGTGGCGCACTGGTAGGTAGTATCGGTCTGGCATACCCCCAGGTGATGGGGGTGGGGTACGAAACGGTTGGTGCGGCGATGCGCGGAGAACTGGTGCTACCGGTGTTAGGGGTCTTGCTGGGTCTTAAACTGGTGACTACATCGCTTACGCTGGGCACCGGAGGTTCGGGGGGTGTGTTTGCCCCGTCGCTTTTCTTTGGAGCGACTCTGGGTGGGACTTTTGGAAATTTGGTGGGGTCCTGGTTTCCTGGCGAGGTGAGTTCTCCTGGCGCATTTGCGCTGGTAGGGATGGGCGCAATGGTGGCGGCGACCACGCATGCTCCGTTGACGGCTATGCTGATCATTTTTGAGATGACAGGTAGTTATCATCTGATTTTGCCGCTGATGTTCTGCACCATTCTGGCGGTGATTGTGGCGCGGGCATTGGAGCGGGAATCCATTTATACGCTGAAGTTACGTCGCCGGGGGTTGCGGATTCACCAGGGCCGGGATTTATCTGTACTGGAAAAGATACCGGTGTCCCGGATTGTGCGTCGGGATTTTGATTTTGTGCGAGAACATACGCCTCTGGGCGAGATCGTAGATTTGATCCAGCACAGCAGCACACACGATTTTCCGGTCTTGGACCACCAGGGTGGTTTTCTGGGGATGATCTGGTTTCAAGATGTCCGAGAAGTGATGCTGGAAAATGATATGTACGTGTTGCTGATTGCCGAAGATGTGATGGGCGATCCACCGCCAAGACTTCTTTCAAACAGTTCTCTGGCCAATGCGCTGGTGCAGTTTTCGGCGACCGATGCAGATACACTGCCGGTTTTCCGGTCTGCAGAGAGCAAGGAGCTGGAAGGCGTGATTACCCGTTCAGACCTGATCCGCAGCTACGAGCGCGAGGTTTTGCTGCGGGAACGAGACGAAACCACAGATTTGTCTCCGGTTTAACGTTTGGATGTAGATTTTTGTTCTGTGGTGGGCTTTTTGTTGGATCCGGCGCTTCTCCAGCCCCAATCCTTTTCTTCTTGACTTGCAGAGGGGTATATTTTATTTTTGCCCTACGCCATAACTGTTTTTATTTTAGGGTCATACGAGAATTTAATCCAGCGTGATGTACGGTGGCCTGCCCGGGATTGTCCGATGGGTCCAATATCGGTTTATCTGGAGGGAACCGTTTCTGGCGGGGTGCTGGAAACTATCGAGACTCCCAACCGGAATTCGAATGGGCTTACAGGTTGTGGACAGGGCTGGCTGACTTCCCACTTTTGGGATTGATGTGCCACTCCGATCACAATTTTTTCGTTTCAGAGCCGGTCGTGTGGGTTGCGAGGTGGTTTCTATGCGGCGGAGGGTTTTATGACGCTGATGGAGATTTTGTCGGGAAAATCGGTTATTGTGGGTCTTCAGGGCCAGAGCAAGCGGGAGATCCTGGAAGAGATTGTACAAGCCGTTGATGAGAGCAAGATTACGGACCGGCAGAAGGTGCTGGATGCTGTGTTGCAACGCGAAGAAATCATGAGCACCGGCATTGGGCATGGAATTGCCATTCCGCACGGGAAGTCCGAGCATGTCAATGAGCTGGGCGGTGTGCTGGGCATTAAGCGAGAAGGTGTGGATTTCGATTCGCTGGACGGCAAGTCCACGTACATTTTTTTCTTGCTGGTTTCTCCCATGGATGTCTCTGGCCCGCATATCAAGGCGTTGGCGCGCATCTCTCGTCTTCTCAAAGGAGAAGACTTTCGGCAGCGACTCATTGCTTCGCAAAGCAGTGAAGAGGCCATCGCCTGTATTGAAGAAGAGGAGAAGTTGCATACCTGAAACAGGGTATGCCATGTTCCGGAACTGGTCCTGCTTGCAGTCGTTCAAGAAGCAGGCTTTTTTTTTGCCCGGGAAGATATGGAAAAATCGCTGTTTGATCTTTGAGGGATTATGTTCGGAATTTCTTTTTCTAATCCGATTATGTTACATGGACTCTGGGCTGCACTGCTGCCCCTGGTGATCCATTTGCTCAATCGTCGGCGCACGGTAACGGTGCCGTTTAGCAATGTCGCCCTGCTCCAGGCGTTGCAACACGACCGGATGCGGCGGGTACGGCTGAAGCAGATTTTGTTGTTGCTCTTGCGCATGTTGATTCTTGCGTTGCTGGCGCTTGCTTTTGCACGTCCTGCACTTCAAGGTGCGGCAGCAGGGGCTTCAACGGGGGCGCGTACGTCTGCGGTGTTGTTGCTGGACCGATCGCTGAGCATGCAGTACCGGACGCCCGGAGGGAGCTTGTTTGACCTGGCGCAGACCCGGGTTCGCGAGAGTCTTACCTTGTTCGACGCACGCGACGAGGTGCATCTGTTTCTGGTAGACGATCGGGTGGAAGCCATGGAGGCGGGCCGCCTGGAAGGGTTGCGATCTCGCCTGGAGGTGGCCCAACCCTCGTTTCGGAGTACAGATTTACGCCCGGGCCTGGAGGCAGCTCTTGAAACACTTGGGCGGTCCGAGATGCTGAACCGGGAGCTGTACGTGTTTACGGATCTGGCTCGAAATGGATGGGCCGGACTTCCAGATACGCTTGCGGGTGTTCGGAATATTTCGGTGTTTCTGGTGCCCGTGCGTCCGGAGCGCATAAATAATGTAGGAATCCGCCAGGCGGGTCCGGCTGGAGAGATGTTGGCGGTGGGCAGCCCGGCTACGTTGCAGGTGGAGTTGGCCAATACTGGCGAGGTAAACCGGCCCGATGTGGCGGTGCAGGTGTACCTGGATGAGCGACGCATTGCCCAGCAGATTGTGTCGGTAGCCGCTGGCGAACAAAAGCGGATGTTTGTGCGGTTTACGCCGGAGCGAGGAGGTGCTGTTTCATTGCGTGTGGAGCTGGGGGATGACGATCTGGTTGCAGACAATCGGTACACTTCTGTGCTGAATATCCCGGAGCAGGTGCGGGTGCTGCTGGTGGGCGAGCAGGCAGAGGCGATGTATTACGTGCGACAGGCGCTGACTGCGGCCTCGAAGGCACAAGGAACGTTGGCAGTGACGTCTGTGCTGCCGGACGGGTTGGCGGAGAATCTGCTGGATGGGGCAGACGTGATCTTTTTGTGCAATGTTGCCCGTCTTTCTCAGGGGCAGGTTACAGCGTTGAAACGCCGGGTGGAAGCCGGAGCGGGTCTATTTATTTGCCTGGGAGATCAGGTAGATATGCGGTTTTACAACCAGCGGTTGTTGCCAGAAGTGTTTCCGGCTTCGTTGGTTTCGGTTGTGGGAATGCCTGGGCAGAGCAGGACGTATCACAGTTTGCAAATACCTCTGCCGGCCCACCCTGTTTTTGAGGAGCTGGAACAGGATGAACACTTTCGTAGCCCGCAGTTTTACGCGTATTATCAGGTACGGCCGGGGGCGTCTGTCCAATCGCTGGTTTCTTTTCAAACAGGGGCGCTGGCGCTGGCTGAGGCGCAAATTGGAGAGGGCCGCGTGATGTTGCTGGCGTCCGGAGTGGATCTGGACTGGAGCGATTTTTCGTTGACGGGGTTGTTCGTACCGCTGATGCACCAGGTCAGCCGGTACCTGAGCGCGGGTGCTTTTGGACAGGCCGACTACGAGGTGGGTGCATCCGTATATAGAGAGATTCGAAACGGTGGGGTGAGTGAGGCTTTGTTGCGCCCTCCCTTGGGGGAAGCCAAGACGATTTGGCCCGAGCAGCGGGGGGCCAGCCCGGTGTGGCCTGTGGGCGAGGTAGGAGCGTCAGGGCTGTGGGAGATTTTTGCGCGAGAACGGCTGGCGGACCGGTTTGCAGTGCACGTGAATGAGGCTGAGCCGGATTTGAGCCGGATTTCTGAAGGTCGGCTGGACCGCCTGTTTGCTGGGGCGCACCTGCAGGTGGTAGACGCAGACGAGGGGATGGCAGAGGCCGTGATGGATCTTCGTCTGGGCCGGGAATTGTGGCGGCCTACCCTGGGACTGGCGTTGTTGCTTCTGGTGGTGGAACTGCTGGTGGTTCGAACCACACAGACCAGCCGAAAGGAAGCGTCTCCAGAGAGCAGATTGCGTTCCAGAAGCGGATAATTGGATGTTTTCTGAAGATTATGATTCTCATAAGAAGTTGTTTTTGAATATGTTTATAAGTTATGCCCTTGACTTTTGATACCTCTGCTCTTATTTTTGCTGTTACACGATGCGGTTGTTTTTTACAATCCATCAGGACAAAGCGACGGATGTTTCGGGAGGAGTGCTTCCTCTTTTTTAACGTTCAATCGATGTTCCCGGAATCCTGATGAGTCACTCGAAGCGGTCTTTCGATGTGGCTCGTTCTTTTGCGCCAATATCCGTCCAAGGTCAACACCGGTTCCGATTGATGTCCCTGGCTCGGTGACTGCTTTTACGATTGCTTTTAAGACTGTTTTTCTGATTTGAGACTATTTTTCGCGAAGGAGTTGTTATGCCGAATGCTCTTGTGGTGGTCGAATCTCCGGCCAAGGCCAAGACCATCAACAAGTTTCTGGGCAAAGATTATGTGGTGATGGCCAGTATGGGCCATGTGCGGGATTTGCCCCAAAAAGAGCTTGGAATTGATGTGGATCAGGACTTTGAGCCCCGTTACCAGACCATTCGGGGGCGCGGCAAATTGTTGCAAAAATTGCGTGCGGCCGCAAAGTCTGCCGGGACGTTGATTCTTGCAACAGATCCGGACCGGGAGGGGGAGGCCATTGCGTGGCACGTGGCTCAGGTTGTGAAGGGTGTGACGGATGTGCAACGGGTGATGTTTAACGAGATTACGCAGCGTGCGGTCACAGAAGCTGTAGCCCATCCGAGTAAGATCGATTTGTGCAAGGTGAATGCGCAGCAAGCGCGTCGTGTGTTAGACCGGCTGGTGGGCTACAAAGTGAGCCCGATTTTGTGGAAGACCGTACACGGGGGCTTGAGTGCGGGCAGGGTGCAATCTGTGGCGCTGCGATTGATCTGCGAGCGAGAAGCGGAGATTGTGGCATTTGAACCCCAGGAATACTGGACGGTGGACACCCTGGTTCAGGGAGAGGACACAGATTCGTTCAAGGCCCGGTTGGTGGGATATAAGGATGAGAAGCTGGAGATTCCAGACC
>JAQCGA010000224.1 GCA_027619145.1 bacterium
GTATTGGGTCTGATCTGCGGCACATTTGTCGGCGTAGCGCAGTGTCGGCTGTGATCGAATCGGATCGACTCCCGTATTCGGACGCATATCGGTCTTTTTGTGAGGCAACGCAGGCACCGATTCAGGACCTGGCAATTTCAGGTGGAGAAGATTACGAATTGTTGTTTACTGTAAACCCGGAACAGGAAGCGGAAATTGAGGCGTTGTCCGGGCGGGAAGATTTTCCGATTCTTACCCGTGTGGGGCAGGTTGAAGCGGGTGAGGAGAATTTGTTCGTAGAAGATGAGGCCGGAGGGCGGCGTGTGTTGGAGAAGGGTGGGTTTGACCATTTTGCGTAGCTGGTTGACGTTTGTTTTCTGGGTTCTGTTTGCATTCGGAGGAAGTGGGATGGCAGATCCGGTACGCGAAGATGCGCATGTGTTTTTCTTTGAGGATTTTGAAGATGAAGGGTATGCAGAGCGGTTTACGGAAACGAGCCATCCACAAAACCGATCTCTGGTTCTGGGAAAGAATGTTTTTGATGGGCAACGGTCGTTGCGGTTTGTACTTAGAGAAGGAGAGCATTACGGCGGTAGCCTGATTTTCCGGTTTGCTTCTGCGGGGATGGATGAGCCGGAGGAGTTGTACGGGAGATATTATTTAAAGCTGGGTGAGAACTGGGCACCCGGGCAGGGTGGGAAGTTGCCGGGTCCTTCGGGAACGTACGACCGGGCAGGATGGGGCGGCCGGAAAGTGGATGGGACGGATGGTTGGTCCGCCCGGATGGGATTCCGGGCTTCGGTGGTGCGAGAAGGAGAAACGCAGGTTTATTTTTATACGTACCACGCGGATATGGACGGGGAGTACGGATCGAATTTGCTGTGGAATATTGAAGACCGGGGTTCACTGCAAAATGGACGCTGGTATTGTATTGAGACGTATGTGAAGATGAATACGCCGGGGAAGAACGATGGGATTCTGCGAGGTTGGGTGGATGGTGAATTGGCAATGGAGAAGACGGATTTGCGGTTTCGGGATATTCCGGAATTGAAGGTGGAGCAGTTCTGGATGAATCTGTACTACGGCGGGTCCCAACCGACGCCACAGGAGATGGAGATTTATCTGGATAACGTGGCGTTGTCGAGCCGACCCATTGGACCTGCGCGGTAAACAGGGGGCGTACGATGGATGGTTTCCCAGAAGCGCGAGCAGTAACGACTGGACCGAAGCATCATTTTTTTGGGTATTATGACAAGTGTCCCTGGGATGCTACCGGGCGGTATTTGTTGGGGCTGGCTACGGAGTTTATGGACCGTTCGCCTACGCCGGAGGATGAGGCGGAGATTGGGATGGTGGACCTGGCGGACAACAATCGGTGGGTTCCCATTGAGAAGACGCAGGCGTGGAACTGGCAGCAGGGGACGATGCTGCACTGGCTGCCTACGGCACCGGACCGGGAGATTATTTATAATGCACGGGAAGGGGACACGTACGTTTCGGTAATTCGGGATGTATTTTCGGGGAAAACGAGGACGTTGCCGCTGCCGGTATACGCGTTGAGTCCGGATGGCCGCTGCGCGGTCACGCTGAATTTCTCGCGGGTACACCGCTGCCGGCCAGGGTACGGGTATGCGGGTGTGGTGGACCGGTGGGCAGAGAAGAATCATCCGGAAGAGGATGGGATTTACTGGATGGACCTGGAGACGGGCGAACACCGGCTGATTGTTTCACTGGACCAGATCGGAACCTTCCAGCCAGCAGAGACGGCTCAGGGCATGCAGAACTGGTTCAACCATTTGCAGTTCAATACGGACGGGACCCGGTTTCTTTTTTTGCATCGCTGGCGCGTAGGCAAAGGAAGCCAAACGCGGTTGTTCACGGCGTATCCGGACGGTTCTGATGTGTGTTGTGTGTCTGACCACGAAATGGTGTCGCATTTTGACTGGCGGGATTCGGAACATATTCTGGCCTGGGCCAGACGCCGGGAAGTGGGGGACCGGTACTTTTTGTTTCAAGATCGTAGCGATGCGATTGAGGTGCTGGGTGAGGGGTTGTTGACGGTGGACGGGCATTGTTCATATGGTCCGGATCGGCGCTGGGTACTTACAGATACATATCCGAACCGGGAGACGCATGCGCGTACACTTTTGCTTTACGATCTGGAAGAGAACCGGCGGGTGGATATTGGGCAGTTCTACTCGCCGCCGGAAGTGACGGGAGAGATTCGTTGCGATTTGCACCCGCGCTGGAATCGGGATGGCACGCAGGTGTGCATCGATTCGGTCCATGAAGGAATGCGGCAAATGTACGTGATGGATGTATCGGAGATTGTGGAAACGGAAGGGGCTTGACCTGAACGGCGGATTGGCTTAGAGTTCAGGCGCGAACCCGACAAAGACGAAGGGGAAGGTTTTTTCCCAGGAGGTGCGTGGTGTACGAAAAGCTGACAGGGATTATTCCGCCGATGACCACGCCGTTCCAGGCGGACGGTACGGTGGATGCGGGCGCGTTTCGAGCGGATGTAGAGTATCTGATTGGGGCTGGTGTGCACGGGCTTGCCGTGGGCGGCAGTACGGGCGAAGGCCACACGCTCACGGATGAAGAGTGTTACGCGTTGATGGAGGTTGCCGTCCGGGCGGTGGACGGACGGGTGCCGGTGGTGGCGGGCATTATTGTGGATTCCACCCGGCAGGCGGTATCCCGTGGGCAGATGCTGAAAGGTCTGGGAATTGCGGCGTTGCAGGTTACGCCGGTACATTATCTGTTTACGCCAGACGAGCAGGCGATGTATAATTATTATGCAACCATTGCATCGGAAGTGGGAATTCCCGTTCTGGTCTATAATGTGGTCCCCTGGTCTTATGCGTCTCCGGAATTGCTGACTCGGCTCATCACCGAGGTGGACGGCGTGATTGGTGTCAAGCAAAGCGCCGGCGACATGCACGCATTGGCCAACCTGTTGCTGATGTTACAGGGACGAGGTGTGGTTCTGGCGGCGGTGGACGATTTGCTCTATCCCTGTTTTGCTCTGGGTGCGCACGGAGCGATTGCGGCCATTTTGACAGCGGTCCCGGAGCTATGTTTGGAACTGTGGGGGGCCGTTCAGGAGGGCTGGTACACGGATGCACGGGAGATTCATGAGCGTTTGCTGCGGGTATGGTCAGTTCTGAACGGGCCGAACCTTCCGGCGCGGGTGAAGACGGCAATGCGGCTACAGGGCCGGGCTGCCGGGCATCCGCGGGCACCTATGCCGCCAACGTCTCCCGAGGTGGAGCAGAAGTTGCAATTGGTGTTGCAAAGTGTGGGTGTCTTATAAAAAACGGACTCGTATTACGAGTCCGGGGGCATTCGGCGTCGGAGATTTTTTTTACGGGCTTGCTGGCGTTTTTTTTCCAGGCGGCGAGCTCTGGATGCTCGCGAAGGGCGGGTGGAAATACGAGGTTTTTTCCTGCGGTTGCGCTGGATGAGTTTCTCGCGTAATCGCTCCAGTGCCAATTCTCTGTTGCGGTGCTGGCTCCGGTGTTCGGCGGCAACAATGGTGATGCCGGAGGGCAGGTGAACCAGCCGGACCGCGCTTTCTACTTTGTTGCGGTGCTGTCCGCCTGGACCGCTGCCCCGGAAGGGTGTGATTTCCACTTCTTTTTGAAGGGCTTCAAGGTCGGTGTTGTAAAGAGACATAATGGAAAGTAAAAAGGTAAAAGTAAAAAGCAAAAAATAGAAGGAAAATCGATTTTACTTTTACCTTTCCCTCTTTTTCTTTTCCTTTTTTACTCGAGCAGGCCTGCTCGCCGCAGGGCTTCGGACATGGAGTTATCGGTGGCCGGTTTTTCTGCCTGGCTCTTGGCTTTGAATTCTTCAACTTCCTGGGTTTCGGCTGTGTCCTGGGCGTCTTCTTGTATGGCCCGCATGGAAAGAGAGATGCGTTTTTGTTCCCGCTCAACGCGCTGGATTTTGACCTGAACTTCCTGGCCTACAGAGACCACGTCCGCAGGGCGGGCAACGCGGCTGGAAGCAAGCTGGGAAACGTGCACCAGGCCTTCTACGCCGGGGGTAAGTTCTACGAAGGCACCGAATTGCTGAACAGAGACGATTTTTCCGGTGAGAACATCGCCTTCGCGGAATTTGTCAATGGCTTCGTTCCAGGGGTCCGGCAGAAGGGCTTTGATGGAGAGGGAAATACGTTCATTTTTCTCACCCAGATTTTTGAGTTCGAGAATTTTGACGCGTACTTCCTGGCCCGCCGCAAGCACATCCTGGGGGTGTTCCACCCGGCTGTGGTTGAGTTCAGAAACGTGAATGAGGCCTTCAAGTCCGCCGATGTCTGTGAACGCACCGAAGCGTTCCAGGCGGGTGATTTTCCCCACGATTTCCTGGCCTTCGGCAAGAGTTTTGCGCAGTTCATTCGCCTGTTCCTGGGTTTCGGCTTCCAGGAGTGCCCGGCGCGAGAGGACAATGTTTCGACCGTTGCCGCGGAACTCGACAATTTTAAACGTGAGGGTCTGGCCGGCAAATGCGGCGAGATCTTCGCTGTAGCTGGTGTCAATTTGCGAGACCGGGCAGAATGCACGACGGCCGCCCAAATTCACAACAAGACCACCGGAGTTGAAGCCGGTTACGCGACCGTCTACAGGGATGCCGTTCTGGTATGCCTGGCGGAGGACTTCTGCGCTGCTGGTGCGCAAAGAAAGTGTGAGGCGCACTTCGCCTTCTGTCGAGGCTACAAAGGCGTTCAGCGTGTCGCCTACTTGATGGAGCAGTTCGCCGTCGTCGTTTTTCAATTCCTGGGCGTCCATCACGGCTTCACTGCGTCCGCCGTAATCCACAAAAACAGAAGATCCGTCTATTTTCTGGATGGTTCCAGAAATGCGTTGTCCTGCGGAAACTTCCTGGCCTTTCCCACTGGCGGTATCTTCCTCCAGAAGAGAGGCAAATTCGGTGCTGGGTTCATCATCTACGTACTTCTTGTCGAGTTCGTTAATATCGTGCGATTCGTTCATTACCGGATGTCCTTTAATTCTATTGCGGGTTAGAGGTTGCGGAATGATAAATCTATGAGAAAGTTTGAAATACGCAACCTTTTTTTTAAAACATTCGTGAGGGGTTTTGTGTCAGGAGGAAAAAGATGGAAAATATAGAAGAGAGCCCGGTGAACAGGCGGCTTTATGAGATTGGCAAGGGTTGGGCCGGGCGTCATTATTCAGCAGAAACGCATCTGCTGGGCACCGAGGTGCGAGGTGCAGCGGCCTATGCGTTGTTCCTGGTTGCCGGGGGAGATCCGGAGGATTGTCGAACGGCGGAAGCGGTGGTAGCGGCGGGGGGGGCGCAGCAGGAAACGGCCTCGTCCAGTCCACATTCTGGGTGGTTCAGACATTCGAGCGATTCGGAAACGTTTGAGGACCCGAACTGGGCGGCATTTTGCGCGGCCTATCTGATGCACATCCCGCGTGCGTACGGGGATCGTGTAGGAGAGGCCTGCCGGGATGAGATCGAAGCGGCCGTGCGGCGAGCCTGTGCGGCGATTCGGAAGCGAGACGTGTCTCCGGGGTATACCAATATTGCCCTGTTGTCGGCGGCGGTGCTTTCTGTGGGTGGAGAGATGTACGGGGCATCTGCGTATCTGGAAGAAGGTCGGCGGAAGCTCAAAGAATTGGTGGCGCATATCAATTTGACAGGTGGATTCCAAGAATACAGCAGCCCTACGTATTATGGCGTGAATTTTTCGGCGCTGTGCTGGATGGGCATGTTTGTACAGGACGAGGAAATTCGAGATCTGGCCCAGCGTGTGCAGGCACGTTTGTGGCACACGGTGGCTGCACATTTTCACGCACCTACCGGACAGTTGGGTGGGCCGTACGGCCGGGCGTACGGGACCGTGTTACAGCGGTATGCCGGTGCGGTGAAATACTATTTGCACAAGGTTCTTGGAGATGGGTTTGCGCTGGGAGAAAACGACGTACACGGCCACGATACTTCTTATGCCGGGTTGGCGGCCATCCAGCAGTTGGCTTGTCCGGAAGGTGCGCTGGAACGGATGCGCAATCCAGATTATCCACGAATGGTAGAAGAGACAGTCCGTACAGACGGCCGGGCTCTAGGGCCGGGGTATGTGGGGCCGTTTGAACAGATGACGACCTATCTTGCAGATGCGTACGTACTGGGTACGGTAAATAGCAAAGATTGCTGGGAGCAGCGGCGTAACTTGCTGGCTCACTGGGTGGAGCGGAAGGGAGAGGTTGGGGTGCTGAGCGATGCGATCCGAGAGAATGACGCGCCAGCATCTGGCCGGAGTTGCTGGTTCTGGAGTGCGCAGAAAGAGGGTAAGACGCTGGTTCTGTACGATTTTTCTGAGATGGAAGAGAAGGAGATCAGCGCGTTTTCGGTGGTTTTGAAAATAGAGGCTGGCGAAGGCCTGGAGATTCTGGTGGGCGAAAAAGCAGTAGAGGAATTGCCGCGTACGTTTGCGGAGGGCAGTACTTTGTTTTTTCGTTCCGGTGAAGCAGGGATTGGCGTGCGTTTTGAGGCAGAGGGATTTTTGGGTGCGCGGGTATCGGGGGAGGTACGCAAGGTAGAAGGTGGTGTAGAGGTGGTGCTGGATCTGTACCGGGGGGAGCCGCGTTCTTTTGAGGGTGCCTCGCTTCGAGATGCATTCTGTATCTGTGCGTTGGAGGTAAGGGACGCGGGTTCGAAGCGGGAGTTTCGCGCATTCCAAAAAGCGTTCGTAGATGGGGCACTCCAGGCTGCGGTTCAGGATGGACGTGCATCGGCGCGATGGCGAAGCGCAGATACCGTGCTTGCCATTGAGCCAATGTGAGAAGAAGGCGAAC
>JAQCGA010000225.1 GCA_027619145.1 bacterium
TCCCACATAGGCCCAGTCTCGAGTGAGGTGCCCGAGGTGAGACCAGAGGCTGGTTACAGGGTCCAGAATGGCAATCGTGGGCGTTCGTTTGCCCAGGGTGAGGGCGTAGGAAAGCCGTGCGGTATAATCTGAGATGAGGCGGAAGTTTTTCCAGAAGGGGTTTTGCTGGAATTGCGACGGAGGGGAATCGTGTTTACGCAAGCCGTCCAGTGTATAAAAGAAGGCGTGGAAATTGAACAGGTTGCATCCCCGAGCAGCCAGCCGGTCCACCGTCCATTTCATGTCTTGAAGCGTGAGTGACCAGCCCGCATCCTGGAAACAGGTATTTAAGGTGCGGGCGCTGCCATTCTGGTGGGCAACAGAAGTTGTAAATCTGGGGCTGTGCCGGTAGGAAGCTGCCTGGGGTCCGCCGTCTCGAACCGGTGGGGCATCTACTTTGCCTTTTTCTCCGCTTGTGCCAGGAATTTGTAGTCCACTCCGGTGTGCAGAGCGCAACGGGGCAACGGTGCTGGCATAGGAAATTTTCCGGTCTGCACACCAGTCTGCACAGGTTTTGTGAAAGTTGTCTCGGAGCAACTCGCTCAAGGTCTGGAAGTAGTCGTACCGGATACGCGCTGTGTTTGGACCAAAAGAAGTGATGAGGGCAGGTAAGCAATTCAGGAGATCGTACTGATTGCGTTCCAAAAATGCGCCGGGCAGGAGCGCTGTCCAGGGCAGAGGATTTCCTGGGGCGGTGGCCTCGGAGGTGAGCAGGGCGGGAATGGTTTTCCCGAAAGCATCACCCAGCCGATCTGCGTAGGGTTGGCAGGAGGTTTCCAGAAAGTGGGCGACGGCCTCGGCGTTGTAGGGGTCGAAGCTGGCACCGGAGAATTCGGGAGGCTCAAAAGCTCTTTGCATGAAAACCAACACGCGCCAGCGTCCAGCAGGCGCTTTCCAATAGAGCCGGTAGGCCATATCCTGGCCCAGGTACCGATGGGCGTGGTACGCATTTTTATCTTTGGTTTCTTGGAAAATTTCACGGCGTTGGCAAAGGCCGATGTATTCACCAATATCTTCTGCATTTTCCCACAGGCAACGGTCTCTACGCAGAGGGACCGCAACTGCGCGCAAGACGGTGGACCAGGGCAATTCGATGTCCACCTGCTGGCCGCCCTGTACGGTGGTTTCTCGAAAGGTGAGATACTGGGCCCGGTACTGAGGAAATCCGAGGGCGACTCGTTCGCCGCTCAGGCTACCAGGAGAAGGAAATTCGTCGTGTAGCCAGACCTGAAGGCCGTGCTCTTTCGCCGCTTTGACGGCAATGTCAACGCGGTCAAACCAGGCATTGGAGAGGTAGGGAATACGTAAGCCTGGTCGTGCAGACAGGCAGAATCCACCAATGCCTTTTTCGGCCATTTCATGGATTTGCCGAACGATTTCGCCTTCATCGAGTGCACTGTTCCAGAACCAGAAAGGCACGATGCGGTAATCGATAGGCGGATTGACAAAAATGGTAGCGTCCATAGTAACCCATACATTACGGGGAGGGTTTTAGAATCCGATTCCGAAGAATCCGGCCGAGAGCGTGTTTTGCATGGCCCAAACAACAACACCGATCATAAGAAAGAGAATAAAAGCCAGCACGTAATTCCGAATGCGCTTCAAGGAGCGCCCCGTCTTTTTTTTTCGGGTCCGGCGTCTGCGGGCGGGCGGAGACGCTGCAGGCTGCCGTTGTGGAGGAAGCGCACCCACGCCAGCTCCAGGAGAAACTTTTGGTCCAGAAGACCGTGGTAGTGGAGCGGCTACGCGCTGTTGTGGAGCGGCTACGCGCTGTTGTGGAGCGGCCTGTTCTCTCTGTACCTGTTGTCCAGCCGTAGCTGAAACAGTTGCAGTTGCGAGATTTTCGCGTTCGATCAGGGCCTGTTCCACCACGACAAGAAGATCATCCACATCAAATGGTTTGCGGATGAATCCATTTGCGTGCAGTTTACCGAGGTGTTCAATTTTTTCTGCATCAATGCCGGAGGTCAATATGACCACGGGTAGATTCTGGTCTTGCTCTCGGATAAATTCCAACAAGGTTTCACCCTGCACCGTAGGCAGAGTAAGGTCCAGAAGCACCAGATCTGGAGGTGTGGCCTGGAGATGGGCGATGGCCTCTGTCCACAAGGAGGTGGTAAAGACCTGAAACCCGTGTTGTGACAGATAAGATGTCGCGGTTTCCAGAACTTCCGGATCGTCGTCGATCAATAGAACGGTTTGGGGCTGTTCCACGAAACGTCCTCCCCGGGCGGTACGCCCCACCGGGTAAGGCGAGCATATCGGGTTAGCGTCGGACTCCTGCACAGATTTCACAAAGATAGGATAAAGACTGATACCGCTCGTGAAGCCGCTTGAGCTTGATTCGCCCTTCCCGCTTGCCGCATCGGTCGCAGGGGCGTTCAAGTTTGGGTGGCTTTTCTTCTTGAGAACTGGCCTCGGTGCACTCGTCGCACCGGTAGATCAGCTGTTTTTCTCCGGCGACGATTTGTGTGAGCACGCGGGTTGCCGGACGCGCTCCGCAGTGGTCGCAACGCACGGAAAAGCCTCCTGGAGAAATCCAGCATCAAGTCAGATCAAATCTGGCATACACCAAAATTGTAATGTAATATTTAGATTTAAAAAGTCAAGCTAAATGCGTAAGAAGAATTTTTCAACTATTTGATTTTATAGATTTTATTTCGATTCGCTAAAAGTCTGAATTGAGTCGCAGGGCCTGAAAATCGATTTTCCATATGACAACAGGCCGGTCTCGGCGCTGGATGTATAGAAATATAAGTGTTTTTTTTACAAAAGACTTTTACTTTTGTCCGTTGTGGTGTAAAAGCTATACAGAGAGCGGAGAATCGCAAAAATGTACAAACCCCGTGGGCTCGGTTTCAACCACGAATGCAAACCCGGGTAGTTGGTGATTTTGCCTGCGATTCTGATCGGTGTGAATTTTTTAGCCGACCAGGCCGTTTTTTCGTATACTGTAACTCGTTATGGCCAAATACGTTCACGCACTGGTGCTTGCCGCAGGGTTGTCCCGACGGATGGGGACGCCCAAACAGTTGTTGCCTTTCGGGAAGACGACGATTCTCCAGGCTGTGGTGGATTCGTTGCTGGAAGCGGATCTGGATGGGATTTGTGTGGTGGTGGGGCATCGGGCGGAGGAGATTCAAGAAAGTCTGCGGGAACGTCCGGTAAGATATTGTTTTAATGATAATTATCGAGATGGAATGTTTTCCAGTGTCCTTTGTGGCATCCAGGCTTTGACGGATGTGGCAGATGCGGTGCTGATTGTGCTGGGCGACCAGCCGCAGATTGAGAGCCAAATTGTACGCGAGGTTGTGGCGGCCTACCGATCCGGAGACCGGGGGATTGTGGTGCCGGTATGCAATGGAAGGCGTGGGCATCCGGCCCTGGTGGATTTGAAGAAATACGGCGGCGAAATTCGGGGGTTGTCCGGTGACCAAGGGTTGAAGCCGGTGATGCGCGGGCATCCCGAGGACACGCTGGAGGTGCCGGTGGAGGAGGATGGGATTTTGCGGGATCTGGACACGCCGGAGGAATACAGGGCGGAGATAGAGAAGGCAAAAGACAAAAGAATTGAAAATTGAAATTTGCAATGCTTTACACTCTGATTGGAACCCGTGATTGCCGCTTATGCAGGGGAAAGCTGTTGTCCGCCGTCTACGCGGAGCGCTTGGCCGCTGACGAAGCTGGCCAGAGGGGAAGCGAAGAACTGGACGGCACGGGCGATTTCGTCCGGCCATGCGTAGCGGACGAGGGTGGGCTGGTGCATGGCATCGAGCAGCACTTGGTCTGCCTGGCCGGTAGCCAGGAAGCGACCGCTGGGCGAGCCACCGGGGGCAACCATGTTGACGGTAATATTGTGTGGACGGAGCTGGCCGGCCAGGCAACGGGTGTAGTGGGTCTGGGCGGCTTTGGCGGTGGCGTACAGAGCACCGCCGCCAGGCTGGCCCACAAAGCCGTCTACGGAGCCAATGTTGATGATGCGGCCGTATTTGCGCTCTATCATGCCGGGAACCACAGCGCGGCAGCAGTGCAGGGTGGTGGTCAGATTGCGATCCAGAACAGCGTCTATATCTTCTTGTTTGATGCCAATGGCGTCGTTGGGGTTGGGCTTACCGCCTTGTGCGGCAATGTCTCCACCGGCGTTGTTTACCAGAATGTCTATGGGGCCCAGGGCTGCTTCGATTTCTCGTACAGCATTTTGTACCTGTGCGGGATCCGAGACGTCGGCGAAGACGGTGGTGACGGGGGCACCGATTCTGGCAATTTCGTCGGCCACGTGTTGGGTGGAGGGGGCTTCGTTGAATTCGGCGGCGGTGCGATTGGACCGACTATGAACCACAACGGAAGCACCGCAGTGGGCCAATCGTTCGGCGATGGCCCGGCCCAGGCCACGGGCAGATGCGGTAACCCAGGCTACTTTTCCGGCCAGGATGAGGGGATCTACACCTTCCATTGAGGGACTCCTTTTTCAAGTGCTGAGCGATAAATTGGAATGTGTTGTCAGGCAGAAGATAGAGGTTTTGAGCCGTGCGCGCAAGGCCCGGAAAGAATGTTCTGGACCGCGAAAAATTCTGGAGTATATTTATTTTCAGGTAGGGATTCCAGCGGGTTCTGAAAACGAAGCCCTGCGAGGACCAGCGAACCGATTTGTCCGGGAGGATCTGTTATGGGCGGAAAAAATGTGGGATTCGGAATCATTGGGTGCGGTGTGGTGGCGGATTACCACATTGGGGCGATTCACGACACGGAAGGCGCGGAACTGGTTGCGGTGTATAGTCGCAGCGAAAAACGGGCTCGGGAGACAGGAGAGAAGCACGGGGTGGCCTGGTATACCGATCATCAGGCGATGTTAAAGCACCCGGGGCTGGATGTGGTATGTGTGTGTACGCCCAGCGGGGTGCGCATTCCAATTGTAACAGACGCGGCAGAAGCGGGCAAACATTTGATTGTAGAGAAACCGCTAGACGTGACGCTGGATGGGATGAACCAGATTATCCGGTCTGCGCAAGATGCCGATGTAAAGCTGATGGGTGTATTTCAGTTGCGGTACGGCCAGGCGGTAAACCAGGTACGTGAGGCGGTGCAGGCGGGTAAATTGGGGAAACTGGTTCTGGGCGATGCGTATATCAAGTGGTTCCGCCCGCAGTCTTATTATGATAGTGCGGACTGGCGCGGGAACTGGGCGCTGGAAGGCGGCGGTGCGTTGATGACTCAGGGCAGCCATACGGTGGACCTTCTCCAGTGGATTATGGGGCCGGTAAAGCGGGTATATGCGCGGATGGGAACCCTGGCCCATCAGGTTGAGGTGGAAGATACGGTGGTGGCTACGCTGGAGTACGAGAATGGTGCGCTGGGGGTCATTGAAGCTTCTTCGGCGGCATACCCGGGTATGCCGGCGCGGATGGAGATTTCGGGGAGTGAGGGAACCATTGTGATGGAGGCAGACCAAATCACAATGTGGAAAATAGAGGGAGAATCGGAGCAGGAGGCGGAAGCTCGGAATACCGATGTTGCGCGGGCTGCATCGGATTCTAAGACGTTTGGGACCGAGGGGCACAAGGCCCAGATTGCGGAGATGGTCCGGATTTTGAACGAGGGCGGCGAGCCGATGATTGATGGTCCGGAGTCGAAAAAAGCGATTGAATTGATTCTGGCAATTTACGAATCTGCCAGGACGGGGAAACCCGTGGACCTGCCATTGCGCTGACGGGCGGAAACGCCCGCTTCTGAGGAGTGTTTTATGGAGAAGATCAAGATTGTTGTAACCGATTATATAGAGCAGGACCTGGACTGGGAAGTAGAAAAGCTGGCCGAGTACGAAAATGTGGATTTTGAATATCACCAGTTGAAATTTAAGTCGGACGAAGACCTGTTGGCGGTGATCAAAGATGCGCATATGATCCTGGTGAATATGGTAAAGATGCCGGCCAGCGTGATCAACAAGCTGGAGAAATGTAAGCTGATTTTGCGGCACGGCGTGGGGTACGATAATGTGGATGTGGATGCGGCTACGGCGTGCGGGATTAAGGTGGCCTATGAGCCGGATTATTGTTCGGACGAAGTGGCCGAACATGCGCTTACGTTGATGCTGGCGGGCTGGCGCAAGCTCAATGTGGGACGGAAGATCCTGGAGGAATCGAGCAAGAATGGGATCTGGGATTTTAATGAAGTTTATCCGGTGTATTCGGTGAAGGGTAAGACGGTTGGCCTTATTGGTTGCGGACGTATTGGCAGCCTGACACTGAGGAAGCTGAGTGGGTTTGACGTAAATGTGATTGTCTGCGATCCATTTTTGAGTGAGGATCGGAAAAAAGAACTGGGTATTCAGGCTGTGGATCTAGAGACGCTGCTGAAAGAATCGGATATGATTTCCATTCATTCGTCGCTCAATAAAGACACGTACCATATGATTGGTGAAGCCCAGTTGAAGATGATGAAGAAGCATGCCTATCTGGTCAATACAGCCCGGGGTGGGCTGGTGGATGCGGATGCATTGGCCCAGGCGCTGAAAGAAGGATGGATTGCCGGTGCGGCCATTGATGTGTACGAGCAGGAACCGCCAGATCCGAATATGGAGCTTTTTAAGCTGGAGAATGCATTGCTGGCCCCGCATCTGGCCTGGTACAGCGAAGAAGCAAACTGGAGCATGCGGGAGAAGGTGCTGGAGGATTTTGTTCGGTTCATCGAGAATCGTCCACCGAGATTTCAGATTAATAAAGATGTGAAGTAGAAAGATTCTGTACATCT
>JAQCGA010000226.1 GCA_027619145.1 bacterium
TAAAACCGTAGTGCGCGTGAATCAAATCGTACGAACATTCCCCCAGGCGTCTCTGGAGTTCGAATATTCCTTTCAGATAGTTCCACCTGGAGGCCACACCGTTCACAAACTGCACCTCAATCTGTACCCCCGCATCGGTCAGAGACTCGGCCTGTGTTTTCACAAACGTCCCCAGGCCCGGATGCTCCTGCGTGGGGTACATATTCGTAACAATCAAAACCTTCATGAGAAATTCCAGTAAGACTTTCAGGAGACGTTCGGTAAAGTCCGGCGAAGCGATCGGAGTTTTCCTACTGCGAGTCCCGCCATCATCCAGTAGGGCCCCATCAGCAGAGGCCGCTCTAAGAACGTGTCAAAAAATGAGCTTACCAGAATAACGATCGTGGAGAGATAAAGGGTAATTCCCAGCGTCTTGTAGAAAGGGTCGGGATCCCGGATTGCGAGGCGAACAAAAGATACCATGAGGGCACCTGCAAGGCTCAAGAAAAAGATGAAACCAATCAATCCCAGTTCAACGAACAGTGAGATCAAACTCGAGAACGGAGCGGCAAGCGTCACGCTCTTATATCCGTGATGTACAAACCCCTCCTGGTAGAGATCTACAAAATGGCGCTTTGCAGGCAAGCTGGTAAATGGAGGAATAAACGATGGCAACTGCGATCCGTACAATTTAAAAAGCGTATCATAAGCCCGGCTATTGGCCGCTCGGGACCCAACCGTACCGGGCCCTGTACCGGTAAGCCAACTGTAAAACTCATCGGGAATTTCCCCCAGCGCTCTCGTTAAAAAAACGTATTTGTGGTTATAATACGGGCGCTGGATATAAACCATGTACGATTCTCCAAAAGATGTTGAAGGAACCGTCACCAGTTGATAGACCAGGATACAGACCAAACTGCCCACAGCCACCCCCCCCAGGATCATTTGCCTGCATCTCATAAAGGGGCGTAAGTCCTTAAAGAGCAGGAGAAGCGGCAACCCGATCGCAAGTGCGATCAGAATGCTGTAATGGAGCACCCGTGTATGCGTCCACTCTTGCATCACAATCAACCACACGATCAGCCCAAACCGTACCCAGCGATGCTTAAGAAAAAAGAAATAATCCCAGGAGATTCTTTTTTGGAGAGAGATAGCCACCAGAAAAAGCAAACACCCTCCAAACAGAAAAGAAATCGAAGGCTGGCGCGCGGCCCCGGTAGCCCAGTCTCCAGGAATCAGGTACCATTGATGCACAATTGCGTGGTATGCAATCAGAATGCTCTGCCACAGTACACAGACCAGAAGAAATCGGGTAAGGTTGCGAATCTCGGCGCCCTGTCCGCCGGCCTGAACTGCAACTGGAAACAGAACCATCGGGCATCCGAAGGTTAACAGGTAAAACCAAAATGCCCCCGGGTTGAACTCGATATATTGCGAAACAACATACGAAAAAAAACACCACGTCAATAAAACGAAAATCCAACGTTGAGGTCTCGAGATCAAAAAACCCGGTCTTGCTTTCAACAATAACAAAGTTGGCAAAAGAGAAATACAGTATGCAAACATCAACTGCTCATTGCCCAGAAAGGCCAGCCCAATTCCGACCTTGAGGAACGTGTACAGTTTACCTCTAACATGGGCCCCAAAAATCAACACGGCACCAATCCCGTAAATTGCTTTTTGTGGCAGGGGCACCATTCCAAACTTCCCCATCCAAACAACCACAAAAAGAACACCCCATGCCAGATCGGACCGTTTCATGCTCATCTTACCAGGTTAAAGGAAAAAGGCCGTAATTCTCCCCGAAATTCTCTGAATGGATACCACAGGATCATAGATAGGGCGAACCTGGACCAGCAGTCGGATAAATCGGTTCTCCGGACAGGGAATTGGCTTGTCCGGTTCAAACCAGGTGGCACCCCGAAAAACCTCATCGGGTTCCCCGTTGATATGCTCCGCCTTCATTGCAGATACCGCTTTCACCCGGATATGAACCAGTTGCGATAGCGCACTAACCCGACCCCATATACGAACATAGGGTAATAGCACATCACTGATCCCCAGTTGAGGCTTGTCGAATACAATATTGAGAAATCGCGCATTCACAGAAGTGGAATCCAGATTTGCAACAATCTCATACTGCCCGCCATACGGCTTCTTTTGCTCTAATTTCTCTCTTGCATCTTCTGGAAGCCAACCTTCCCCTACCAGGGTATATGGACCAGATTCAGCTTTGCTTGCGCGAACCAGAACATGGGGTAAGTACTGGTTCGGGTAATGGGAAATGACAGCCAGTTCTACTCTGGTAAAAGTAAACACCTGCTTAAAGTCGAAAAGGGCATGGTAATGAAAACCTTCCCATCTGGCTGGCCAGTTGAAAGAAACATCCGACTGAAGAACACCCTGCATATTGTGACTTACCGTTACAGGCTGATCCAGTTGTCCTTTCGCGGTCATATAGAGGCCAGTGATGTCACGCGTGCGTGTATACGAAAAGAAATTACCTATTCGGGGCGTTCCATTGTTGGTCAGACAATATTCCCGTTCCAAAACCTGCTGTCCACCCTCAAGGTCAAAATCAAGTTTCAGATCCTCCCATCGATACACGTCTCTCTCTTCTCCAAAATCAACAACTCCCGAAACAAATACTCCTTCCTGAGTTGAAGACTTCTGGAAGACGGCATCGGCCGTTCTCCTCTCCTCAATGCCGCACCCGGTGCCCCAAAGGAAAACCAGTGAGACCACAAATAATATGCGCCGTCCAGGCATCAGGAACCGCTCCTGTCCGCCAAGAACTGCAACTGAATCCGATCGCCTCTACGAACATCAAGGAGGGGAAGCCATAAGTCTTTCTCCCCACCCGAGGACAAATGCTGGTACAAAAAAGTACTTCGGGTCGCATCCACACGCTCAATTTCAACTTTTATATAATCGAATGGAATATACGGAACATCCGCATCCTGTTTCTGAACCATCTGCATCCGGACCGGCCCACTCCCCATCCCGGATACAGCCTGAACTTCCAGAATGGAAGGGTTGTTCTTCCTTTCAAGCACAGCTTCCTGGAATGTACCCTCTCCAAACCGAACGGATTCTATCCGAATGTCCATATGCTCTGCATTGCTATCTTTTACCCTCTTATGTATATATGTTGCAGGGTTCAAAACCGGCTCTTTCGTCCAGGATGCACCCTGCAGAGACCCAAGCAAATCCCTGGGATCCACATCCAGCACCACTTCTTTCTCACCGCTGGTCAATAAATACTCCGTCGCGATCAAACTGTCTCCGGAAGCGAACCTCTCAATTCCTGCAATCGAATGCCTTGCCGGTAGCTCAAAAGGTAGGATCGTATAGCGACAGACAACCTCCTGTCCCGCAAACCGGGCAGGCAGACGAGCATAGACCAGATCCGCATATTCAGGAATTGCTACTGGAAAAACCTCGTCCTCTATTGAAAGCAGGAGCGTATGGGCAGAATGCGCCAGGCATTTTCTATCTAACCGAATCCTGATCAGTGGCTCATCCCCTTCCACAAACAATCGGACGTCATGTTGAGCTCTTTCTTCAACACTTCCATTCGCTTCACTTCCACCATCTTTTTTTATTTTATAGAGATAGATATCCGTATAGCCGGTGGAAAGTGCCCTGAATATCTTTAACAATTTTACATTCTGGGAGCAATATTCGTTAAGAGAAGATGCCTTGAACGGCACAAGTAGAGCGTACTCGTACCGGTCCGTAATATGCTCCATCCACTTCGGATCCTTCACATAATTTGAAAACTGTTCCTGGGAATACTTTCGGGCATCTATAGTGACCAGATCTGAAAGTAAAAAAGACGATCCAGCAGGAATGTACTTTTCAATCCAACTGCTCGCAATTCCCTTGCTCGACGGCACCGTCGCGTAGTAGTTGAACTCATTCGCATACGCAAACGGAGCCTTGAGCATCCACCCCAGAACCAGGCACATACAAACCGCACGAAAAGCCCGGTTAGCAACAAACCGATCTACTGTGTAACGGAATAACACATGAAGCGCATAGGCGGCAAGCAACGCCATAACAAAGATACAGACGTGGTACTCTCTATAGAGATTTGAAGCAAGCGTTGGAAGCTTTAGTAAGAGAAAGGACATGGGAAACACCAGGAGGGTATATTCTCTGAGCCTGCGCCGGAAGAGTACTGCGCCGAACCCTCCGATTGCAAAGTAAACCGGCACCTGTCCGGCAAACATACTGGGGAAAGTATTCTCCAGGAGAAACTTCAGCGTATCCAGCGTCATATAATAATGATACCACGGATGTATAATACCGCCCTGGGCTTTAAGATCCACCTGGAACATCTCTATCGCCCATATAAAATCGTCAAAATAGATCAGCAGGTTCGGATTGGTTCCAAATACGCCAACAAACGAAGCCAGACCGGCGGCCATCAGTTTGAACGGAACAAATCGCTCTCGACCCTTAAGAGCATTTGCAAAATATACGAAGGCAATGGGAAAGACCATAAATGCCCCGGGCAATTTCGTTCCTGCGGAAAGACCGCAGAACAACCCTGCCCACACATACTGACTGGTCTTCCGTTCTTCAGCAGCACGAAGCAGAAAATACATCGAGACCGTAGCAAAAAAGATCATGGGGACATCGACTTTTGCAATCTTACTATTCATAAAATAATAAGGAGAAATCCCCATCATCAAAACCGCCATCAGCGCAATCCGCTCCTCCCGAAAAACCAGCTTTCCAATCCTGTACGTCATCATCAACGCGCCGGCCGAACACAAGATGACCAGCATGCGTCCAATCAGTTGAATAAACTGGTAATTACCGGTCAATTCCAGCGGAGTAGAATAAGCCCCAAACAGCGAACCAATTAGATAAACAGCATGAATAACAACAATATAAACATAGTGAAAACAGTGAGGCGGTCCGATCATCGTTTGAAAATAGTCGTGGCGTCCGGGAGGCGGTGGGCTGCTGGTCTGGTGAGGGATCCAATCTCCTGTCATATACATCAGCCCTGGAGATATCAACAGCATATATTCATCGTGCTGAAAAATGCTCGACGGGGAAGTAAAACCACCCCCCCAGGCATAAATCACCATGAAGCCAAGAACCAGTACAATGACGAGCCAGTGTTTACGGAATGCTTTCATCTGTTGGGATCGTACTCCAAGAAAAATCTTATAGCGTATTCAAAGGAAGTCAACAGAACAACTGCAGGCTGATGTCAACTGGCATTTGGGTTTCTACAACAGTTATTATTCTGATTCACTCTTTTGGAAACCGAATGCTCCAAGCTTTGTTTCTACAATGTACAAGGGGCGCATCTTTACTTCATCGTAAATCCGAGCAATATATTCCCCCAGAATTCCCAGAATGATAAACTGGGTGCTTCCAAAAAAGAGGATCAGGCCTACTTCACTGGCCCACCCGGGAATGGCTTTAAACGAAATATATTTTGAATAAATCACATAAGCCGACAACACAGCCGCAAAACAAAACATCAGAAAGCCCAGAAACGTTGCAAGTCGCAAAGGAACCTTCGAAGACGAAATCAGGCTGTCCATGGAAAGCAAAACCAGCCTGCTGAAACTCACTCTGGGCTTATCGTCATAACGCGCCAATCGCGGCACCTGGATTCCGGTCTGTTTGAAACCGACCCAGAACCTCAAACCCGGAAGATAACGATTTCGCTCTTTAAACCGGTTCAACTCATCAATGACACGCCGCGACATAATACAGAAAAGACCGGCATCCGAAGGCACATGAATCTCGGACAGCGCATGGTTGACCCTGTGAAAAGCCGAAAAGGCCAGCCGCTTGAGAAAATTCTCCTTTCTATCTGTCCTCAGGGCATAAACAACGTCATACCCTTCCTGCCACATCTGGATGAACCGGGGAAGTGTTGAAGGATCGTCCTGCAAATCGCAATCCATCAGAATTACGGCCGATCCCGATGCATGTTCCAGGCCGGCCGTTACGGCAACATGCTGACCAAAATTCCTGGACAGATTGATCAGCTTAACGCGGTGGTCCTTCTCGTGTAGCGCCGCAACCTCTTCATCGGTCCCGTCGCGGCTCCCGTCATTCACAAATATGATTTCAAAATTGAAACCGGCTTGTTCAATCGCCTCTCCGGCGGCCCGGTACACAGGCTCAATGGCTCCGGCTTCATTGTAGGCCGGGATGACGACTGAAACGACTTGTTGACTCATGAAAAATGCACTTTCTGTAGAGGCGAAAAACTCATTCTGTGGTCTTCCTTCCTACAACTGCACACGACAGACCGAAGGGCAAAGACAACCTCATCGAAGCCAGAACATCGGCCTGAAACAGAAAGGTCATCAGCCGGTTGGCGGCATCTGGCATGGGAATAAACTCAGAAGACGTATCCCGCCGCCATTTCTTGATCTTTCGAATCATGAACGCAGGTACAAAAGAAACGGCATTGTAATAATTGTCAAAAAGCACGTCGAAACGGTGGCTCCTGAACTGCTGAGCAAGCTCCTTTCTTCGATAGCGCCGCTTGTGGTGAAGCATTTCATCCCACTGGCTCCACATCGATGGAAAAGCCGGAACCCCCAGAAAAAGACAGGACCCCGGTTTGAGAACCCGGAAGCACTCCTGAAGGAGCTGTTCGTCATCCTCAATATGCTCGAGCACATCAAAAGCAAGAACTCCGTCAAAGTGATTGGAAGCAAACGGCAGTCCCTGCTCTAAATCCATCCGAACCAATTTCTTACAGCCCCGAAGGCGGCAAAAAGAAAGAGAAAGATGCGA
>JAQCGA010000227.1 GCA_027619145.1 bacterium
CATCCAGACACGCCGTCCGGTTCTTCGGCTCCGGATGCAGCATTTCACATGCAAACCCACCACAAATCGAACTCGCCCGAACCGAACTTCCCTTCAGCGCTTCCCTCCGCTCCTCAAACCCACCCGGTGCCAGCAGCCCCACCCCTGAAAGCTCCACCCCTTCGAACCCATAGACCGCCAGCTTCTCCAGCTTCTCTGCAAACGTTTTGCCCGGAACCAGCCCCTCCTGACACGCCAGCTTCATTGCGTCCCCCACTGAATCATCGTGTACCTGAAAACCCGAATCGGGCAATCCCTCAACTCTACCATTGGGACAACGATAGAATCACCAATTTGCAATGGCCATACAATCCTACCAGTTCTCTCTCCCCACGTACAGCTCCCTGTTCTCCATCGGCAACGATACTCTCGCTCCCCCCAGCCGGTGCGACTCAATAATCCCCATCACCATCTCCTGACTGCGGCTGGCCAGACGAATGGGCCCCTGCGTCTCTCGTCCCGTATCCAGCGCTTCTGCAATATCCCGAACCCCATTCACCGTCCCACTCTCCCGCGCAAACTCCGGAAATGCCTGCTCTTCCGTCAGACCCTTGACCTCGCCCGCCTTGCGGAACGAACAGGAATACCCATTGTCGTGCGTACGCAACTTCCCTGTACTCCCACACAACTCAAACTCCGGCCCGCTGCCTGCCGTTGTATACCCGTGCACCCCATTGGCAAACCGCACGTACCCGCTCGCCACACCCGGGTCCACATTCAACCGGTTCCCATCCCAGTCTTCGTCCTTGCACACAAGACACCCCTGCACAAACTCAATCTCCGCATCCCCCGCCAGGTACAACATCATGTCCGCCCCATGTGTCAACCCCCACAACGCCGCCGTTACCCCCTGCTGTACAATCACCGCCTGCACATTCCCAATTTCACCCGCATCGGCCAATTTTCGCATCGTATGGTACAGCCCTGTGTACCGCCGCTGTGTACCATAGTTGAACTTCACCCCGTGTTTCTCCACCGCCGCCACCATCGCATCCGCCTCCGCCATCGAACAACACAGCGGCTTCTCACAATAAATTCCTTTCACTCCATTTTCTGCCGCAAACACCACCATCTCCGCATGGGTGGCTGGTCGTGTGGCAATACACACAATATCCAGTGCTTCTTTCTTGATCATCTCCTTATAATCTGCATAACACACCGGAACCTCATACCGCTGCCGGATCGCCTCCGCCTTCTCCCCATCCACATCGGACACCGCCACCAGTTCCGTCCGGTCACACGCCACCACCGCCGCCGCATGCGAATAAGGCAACCACAGATAACTCAACGGGTGATCCCGCACCTCGTCGTCAATGGTCGCTCCCATCCGCCCACACCCGATCAATGCCGCACGATATGTTTTTGTCATAACCCTCACCTTATGAATTATGAACGCACAATGAAATACAGGCTACCTGAGAAAGTACTATTCCCACCTCAAAGTTCAAGATATTTTACGAGTCCTACTCCACGACCTCTCAAAAAGAAAGCGCCCTGTTCTCTCTTGAACAGGGCGCTTTTACAATCGCGCACTTCGCTTACGCCTTGTAATATTCTACAGATGTCCCTGCCAAATCCGCCACCCGCACCACCAGCGCCTGGCGTTCCTTCTCTCCCATCTCCTGGAACGCGTGCGCCAGCTTGATCTTCTCCGTAAGCTGTGCCCGGTTGTCCGGCCCCGTAATCAACACACTCACAGGCAGCGACCACACAAACTGAATTGCCTCCGCCACGCTCACCCGGTCCGGAATCAATTCCTGAAAAAAACGTCCGTTCGACAGCGTCTTCATTGCCAGCACACCCATCTTCCGTTCCACCAGTACAGGCAGCACCTGCTCAATAAAACTCTCGTACGACGGATCCAACAGGTTGATTGGCATCTGGCACGTCTCAAAGATCTTTGTCCGCTCCAGCATTCGCACATGCGCCGAAGGACTCCGGTGCCCGGTAAATCCGATATGCCGAGCCTTGCCGGATGCCTTCACTTCCTGCATCACTTCCAGCACCCCATTCTCAATCCGTCCATCCACATCCTCTGGATTTTGTAGCGAATGTACCTGCCACAAATCCAAATAATCCGTATTCAACCTCTTTAGCGTTCCCTCTAGATGGCTCCGGACCGAACCCGCATCTCCCCCTGTGGTCTTGCTCATCAAAAACACCACATCCCGATACTTTGGTGTCAAAAACTTCCCATACCGTCTCTCGCTCTCGCCTCGCTGATAACTCTCTGCCGTATCAAAAAACCGAACCCCTCCCTCCAGCGCCACCTCAATAACTGTCTGAGCCTTCGCTTCATCCATCTTCCCACCAATATGCCATCCACCCAGCCCCAGCATCGTCACCCGTTCGCCTGTATTTCCCAGCGCCCGAGTCGGCAACAGATCCCCCAGCCGATCCGTCGATTTCTTCATCTTCGCTGCAAATGACGATACAGGCAACATCAATCCTGCAGTTACGTTCGCCAGAGATTTCAGAAACTCTCGTCGTTCCAAAACCACACTCCTTTCCCCCCGAACCAACAAACAAGCAGGGCTTAGCAATCTGTAACCGGCACCTTCTACTCAGGCCAGTGATCCCAGAATCGTACCCGCCCCTCCGGGCTCACTCGCGCACCAATCTCCTCCCGCGTAGCCCCGGACGCAAACATCTGTTTCACCTCTTTTGCCGCGCCGATAAATGCAAGTACCTTCTCTACCATATCCGGCTTACACATAATCTCCGCCACCTGGGTAAACACATAACTCGCTCCGTCCGCCACGGCCTGAAACACCCACTCCTCCACCTCCTTGACCGTCAAGCCCCAGTAATGAAAACTGCCCATCCGCCACCCAAACGGAACCCGACATTGTGCCGACAGTACCTTCGGATTAATCTTATGCGAAATCCCCGGATCAAAATCTGAAAGCCCCATCGTCTCTAGAAACGGCAACTGCTCTGGCCGCAAATCCTCAATATGCGCCCCTCGCCGACCCGTCGTTAAACCCTGGAAAAATCGCTCATAATACGGCAACACAAACTCTGGCCACATCTCTGTAGAAAACATGCTACCCACATCGTCATACAGCTTGTGACCAGACGGACTGATATGCGGCTGCCCGTTCAAATCCGCAATAAAATATTTATACTTTAAAACGCTGTCCACAATCAAATTCAGAAACTGCTTCGTCCCTTCCGGATTGTCGTACACATCGTAAAAAATCCCATTTCCTCTGAGACCGTACGCCGTTGTCATTGGCCCCTGCACCGAAAAACTGAACCCCACTCCCTCGTCCGGAAACGCCTCCCGTAGCTTCTCGCGATACTCCAGGTAAAACGGCACCATCCCCGCAGACTTGAAATCCACCGGCCTCTTTAGCAACGCAATTCCGTCCTCCACCGAATCGCAAATCTCTTCGTAATTCACCTCCCCACCTTCAGGGAAGATCAGCTCCGCACCCAGCGCGTTCAAATGTCCGTACGAAACCGCCGGCGTCATCACCCCCGGCATTGGCACTTCCTCGCCCCACATCTCCCGGAACAAAGGGCGGCCTCGCCGCAACAGCTCAATCATTGCCTCCGGCTTCAAATTCACTTCTTGAATCGGAACATCTACCAGCCCGTACAATGCATAATAATTCGCATTCACATACCACCGGAACTTCGTCTCCGACCGCAACGCCTCGTAATCAGGTCCTCCCACCATCTTGTGCCCCCTCTCCCTGTTCACCTGCCTTCACGTGAGATTACGTCCTTCATTTTTTTGGCAGCTTCACCCGATCCAGAATCCGCTGGAAATTTCCGTGCAGCATCTTCTGTCGTGTCTCCACCGGCAAATTCGCCCACACCACCCACCCCAACTGCTGGCGCGGGTCCCGCATAGGCGCATCCGTTCCAAAAATTACATGATCCTCCAGGCCCACCTCTGTGAAAAACTCCAACGACCCATTCGTTACCGCCGTATACGTAATCTCTGCATATACATTCCGGTGCGTCTGAATCAGAGCCGCCACCTCCTCTGCGTACGCCCAACTTTTACCTGCATGCGCAATCAACCAGCTCACCTCCGGGAACCGCGCAGCCAACCGTTCTACACAGGGCACCCCGCCCGTGTACGCCATGGTATGAATCAGCGCATACAATTGATGCTTATTTCCGAACTCCCACCAGGGCGTAAACATCTCATTGTCATAATGTAAATTCATCTGATGATACGGCTTCATTCCCACAAACCCCTGCTCGAGGTATCGCAACCGGATCTCCGCCTCCATCTCCTCCTGGCTCATGTGCGTTGGATCAATCACCGCCACACCAATCACCTCATCCCCAAACCGCTCCATTGCCCGGTACACAATCTCATTCCCATCTGCCGCATCCACACACACAGGTCCACTCCAGCTCATCATTGCAACCCGGTCAATCCCGCACCAGTGGTTCACCTCAATCATCCCGGCCGCGTCGCCGTCGTACATCAATCGAGCTCCCGCCGTCTGCCCACCTTCGTGTAACACATGCGCATGCCCATCTATAATCGGAACCGACAATGGTTTTCCTTCCCGCGCCTCCGCAAGCAAAGAATCATCCGTCCGCTTCCGGGGTGCCGCCTGAGAAGGCCCCTGCCCCTTCAACAACCGTTTCAAATTCTCTCCAGCAATTTTCCGCTTCGATTCTTCTTTAATCTGCGCATAATCAATATAAATCCGCGCTGCACCCGGAGACTTCTCGGTCATCCCTGTCCCAAACAGCAACCGTTCATCCCCAAAATCCGCCGTATACTTCTCCACCGCCCGGTTCACCTGATAGGAAGAAAATTCCAGATGCAAATTCTCATGGTGCTGCATCAACGCGTACACCTCTCGCTGTTGGCCCCAGGACGCATCGGTCATCAACACCGGCAACTTCGGGTACGCAGATAGCAACTCGTGGAAAAATGGAAACATATTCCCCCGCCCCCAACCCGCCTCCAGAATTGTCAAAATCTGATTTTCCTGCAGCACCTCCAGCGTCTTCCCCATCACCGCTGGATGCATCGAGAACCCACCCGGCATCAACCGTACCGCCCGAATGTTTGCCTCCTCCATTCCCCGCACCATCTCATTGCCCGTCTCAAAAAAACCCGGCGAACCCAGCTCAGAAATACACCATACCCCAAACAACCGGTCCGGCGCTTTTTCCAGCTCCAGACCCAACCGCGCATTTCCATACACCACGTCATAACTTTTTGCCAGCCCGTGTACAATCAACGCCCCAGCAATTTCCGCCAGATCCAGATCCTCCAGCAACTGCTCGGTTGTCCACCTCGCCCGAGGATGTTTCATCTGCCGCTGGCCCACCATTGCATGACAATCAAAATACATCAAATCAGACATCCAGTATCTCTCCCGGTTTGTGTTTCAATACCATTGCCCTCAATCGCCCCCCTCCAGCAACTGCTCCATCGCGGCTTTTATCATCCCTTCGCTCGGCCTGACAAACGACCAGCTCTGCTCGTAACCACCTGTATTTCTGTACGCCCGGTCCGTGCAAATATACCACATCGCACAATCTCCATATCCCGCCACCGCCACAAAATCCGCATCCCGCACCCGCTGCGCCCAGAGTTGATACTCCACAAACGGCTCGCCAGGCAGGTGCAACAACTTCACCTGCCCAATAGACAGACAACTCAGCTCGAACGGTTTTCCGGACTTCGTCCTTTCCAGAAACGCCAAAATCATTGCCGCCATAATCCGCTTTGTATCGCTGGCCTTCGCATCGTATAACGCCTCAAACTGCACCGCCCCGGCAAAGGCAGCCTCTTCTCTGGGATGAAACCGCAACTCGGCTGTTCGCCAGGATATGGGGCCTACCCCCTGTAACCCCACATTCTCCGTAGAACGCTTCATCCCATCGTACAATCGCTCTGCCAGCGCCGCCCGATCCTCTGGTGTTCCCGTATTGTATTTCCCAAATGCAACATCACCCGCGCATCCCGTGAAATACAGTTGAAAAACACCCGACTCATCCTCCAGACGTTCTCGGGCAAGCCCCGGCACATCGTACGTCACACGCCCATCCCGGTAATACGATTGCGGATGCGTCGCATAATAATGCATCTGCACAATTGGCTTTTCACCTTCGTAAAACCCTACCGTGCGTAAATATCCGTCCACCTTCCCTTCCGGCGCTACCTGCTGCTCCGGGTCTCGCGTGCTACTCAAACGCGCCAGAATCGTACCATCCGGCTGCAAAATTCGTCGCGAAGACGCCACCCGGTCCACAGATGCCCAACCCGTACCAATATGCGTGGCCCGGCGCCAGACCAGCCCGTGCAACGCGTCTGCCACCCGCCCGGCCGAAGCCTCCACAAACTTCGCATTCGCGTGTAACGGTGCCCCCTCTACTTCATCCAGAATCCGCTGTGCATTGCTGTCCACCGCAGGCGCCGTATGCTGGTGTAAACACTGTACCGCCACCCGGGACGGCGACGTGCCCACCGCCTGGGCAATCCGCTGCCGGAACAAATCGTATGCACTATTACACAGCCCACCCCAGTCCAGCGCACACAACACATAAACCCCACCCCGGTTCCGCAACACAACCCCCTTGGCCAGCAACGGATGCTCCACCGTCTTCACCGGCGGATCGAACCCACAGTCCAGCACCTCGCCCACAGGCGGTGTTACATCGGCCCGGAACGTTGCCACCTCCAGTTCCATCCCCGGCGTCTGCGCACGTTGCGCCTTGGGT
>JAQCGA010000228.1 GCA_027619145.1 bacterium
TCGAAAATCCCATGTCTTTTCTGGACGCTGTTCACCCGGAAGACAGGGAGATTGTTCGAAAAGGAATGGAGCGAATGGAACAGGGTGAGATGTTTGACGAAGAGTATCGGATCATCCGTCCAGATGGAGAGTTGCGCTGGGTCAAAGCACGGACCTTTCCGATTCTGGATGAACATGGAAGCCCGGATCGGTATGTTGGCATTGTAGAAGATCGAACCGAGGTTCGGTGGACAGAAGAGGTGCTACTCAATACGGTGCGACATGCGCGGTGTTTGTTGTGGACAGCTACGGTAGAGGAACGGGATACGGAGCCCTCGGGTAAACTTCACTGGGCATATCATCTGGTAGATGAAGAGGCGGCCCAGGTTTTTTTGCCTTTGCCTATTGAGGCGGGCAAAAATTATATGGATATCCTGGCGCGTGGTGTTGTTTCTGAAAATCTGGAACAGATGGATCGGATCAGCTACCAGGCTTTGAAGAGCGGACAGGCTTCGTACTCTCAGGAATATCGCTGGAAAATGGTCGAGGGCGACATCCGGTGGATGTTTGAAGATGTGCATATTGCACCTGCAGGCCCCGGACGCTGGGAAGTGGTGGGGGTAACGACAGATATTACGAATTTGAAGCGGAATGAGGAGGCTCTGGCCCGGCAAGTTCAGGAGAAAGAGGTTTTGCTGGAGATTGGGCAGGCCGTACAGGAACTGGCCGCACCGGGGGAACTGGAACAGATGGCGCGGGTTTGTTTTGAGCAGTTGAAGCGATTGGGCGTCAATTTTCAGGCGCTTGCGATTCAGCGCGTGGTGGACGATGTGGAGGGCCGATTTGAAGCCTACCGCATTTCGTCTTCCGGGCAGTCGTGCCGGGACGTGGTTGTGGCACCCAATCTTTTTCAGGTTTGGAAGTCGGGCATTCCGAAGTTACGGAAAGATCTGGATGCAGATCTGGAGGATTTGCCGCAATCTGTAGTGCAAACAATGCGGGAACGGCTGGGTATTCACGTGCGGTGCATTCTGGATTTACCCCATGCCAAGGGAAACATGGGGTTGCTGAGTACTTTGTCCGACGCTTTTTCGGAAGCGGATATCCGGCTTGCGGAACAGGTTAGCCGGGTGCTCTCTGTGGGCATGGCTCGGGCGGAAGATCTGGAGCGGCTGGAGATGCGCAATAAGGCGCTTCAGGAAAGTGAGGGCAAGTACCGGGCAATTCTGGAGGCCCAGCCAGACATGATATTTTTACTGTCCGGAGATGGGGTCTTTCTGAATTTTTATGCACACGATATGAGTACGTTGCTCATGGCTCCGAGCGAATTTTTGGGTAAGAGGGTGGTCGATGTAATGCCTGGGGATGTTGCGAACCAAATCATGGTTGCGATTCAACAGTGCCTGGCGAATGGTCAGATGAAAATGTTTGAGTACGAACTGTTGGTACCCACACAAGAAAGGCACTTTTTTGAGGCGCGGATGGTGGTGCAGGGGCAGTATGAAGTGCTGGCGATTATTCGAGATGTTACGGAGTTCAAGCAGGCAGAGCGAGAAATGGTGCGATTGGAACGTCTGCGTGCACTGGGGGAGCTGTCTGCGGGAATTAGCCATAACCTGAATAATATTCTAACAGGGATTATGGGGCCGGCGCAGCTGTTACAGCGCTACTCGGGAGACGAGCAATTGCGGGTGGATGTGGAGGATATCTTGAAGTCTGCGGAGCGGGCCCGGGATCTGGTACACCGGCTACATCAGGCAGTACGAGGGGAAGATGACCGGGAAGTACACCCGGTGCTGGTGGGGTCTGTTGTGCTACAGGCGGTGAACGATACCCGGCCCCGGTGGAAAGACGAGGCTGAGATTCGTGGAAGCGTGATTCGGGTAGAGCAGGATGTGGCGGAGGGGTTGGAAATTGCGGGTACAGTTTCAGGGCTGTACGATCTTCTGGTGAATCTGTTGCTCAATGCGGTAGATGCGATGCCGGATGGAGGGTGTATTTCGATTTCAGCCAGGGAAATGGAACAGGGCGTGCAACTGGTTGTTCGGGATACAGGAATTGGGATGGATGATGAGGTTCGGAAGCGGGTATTCGAGCCGTTTTTTACAACGAAGATGAATGTAGGAACCGGGTTGGGGTTGTCTACCGTGTATGGGACAGTGGAGCGGTGGGACGGACGGATTGAGGTGGAAAGCGTGCCGGGCGAGGGTTCTACGTTTACGCTGTGGTTACCCGCCTGGACGGACGCGGTGCCGGAAAAAGTACCCCAGGCAGAAGTCCTGGCTTCGAGGCGGGGTAGCATTTTAATTGTAGATGATGACGAAAATGTGGGGAGGTTGCTGGAGCGGGTGCTTTCGAAGGTGCACGATGTGGAGGTTTTTCTAAGCGGTTCGGATGCACTTGCGAAGTTTGAACCGGGTCAGTATGATGTGGCGCTGGTGGACCTGGGGTTGCCGGATTTGCCGGGCAACCGGTTGGTACAAGAGATGCGGCAGCGGGATCCTGAACTGGTGGCGGTTGTGATTACAGGCTGGCAGTTGCAGGAGACTGATCCCCGGTATGCCGCATTCGATTTTCATTTGGGCAAGCCGTTTGCAGATATCCATGAGGTCCGGGGGGTGGTTGCAGAGGCGGTTGTATTGCACGACCAGAAGGCAGGTGGAAAGGGGTAGGGAAGATTGTATGGGCGAACAGGACGAACAGAGCAACGTACAGAACGGGCTTTCGGGTGGGCCGATTCTTGTTGGAATTGGCGCTTCTGCGGGTGGCCTGGAAGCCCTGGAACAATTTTTCTCGCAAATGCCGGATCGTTCAGGTTTGGCATTTGTGATTATTCAACACCTGGACCCAGCACGAAAAAGCATTATGCATGAGTTGATTGCGAAGCAGACTCCAATGAAGGTGACTGAGGTGGAAGATGGGGTACAGGTGGAGCCGAACCACGTCTATGTGATTCCTCCGAACCGGGACCTGGCTGTGTTGCAGGGAAAACTTCACCTGATGGAACCCACGAAGCCGCGTGGCGTACGGGCACCCATCGACTTTTTCTTTCGGTCTCTGGCTCAGGACTGTGGGGAGCGGGCCATTTGTATTGTTCTTTCTGGAACCGGATCTGAGGGCGCACAGGGGCTGAAAGCTGTAAAAGGTGAGGGCGGCATGGTCATGGTGCAGGATCCAGAATCGGCCAGGTACGACGGCATGCCCAGGTCTGCGGCCGCCACTGGAATGGCGGACTATATTCTTCCGCCGGATCAGATGCCGAAGCAACTGCTCGCCTACATTCGACACGTAGCAACCGGGCCTGCGTTGCAGACAGAGGAGTCTGTAGCTGATTCGAGCGAGTTGCAAAAGATTTTGGTTGTACTGCGTAGCGGAACGGGGCACGATTTTTCTGGTTACAAACAAAATACGGTTGTTCGACGGATTGAAAGACGGATGGCGATCCATCAGCTGAACACACTGGAGGAGTACGTAAGTTACCTGCAACACCGCCCGGCAGAGGTGGAGGTTCTTTTTAAAGAGTTGTTGATTGAGGTGACTCGTTTTTTTAGAGATCCCGAAGCGTTTGAGCTGGTGAAGAGCGAGGTTTTTCCGGCGTTGCTGGAGGACCGCGATCCGGATGTGCCGGTGCGGATCTGGGTGCCTGGCTGTGCGACAGGAGAAGAGGCCTATTCTCTGGCGATGCTCTGCAGGGAGTATATGGCCCAGGCTGGAAGAGAGCACAAGATTCAGATCTTTGCGACGGATATCAGCAAAGATTCGATTGAGAAGGCGCGTACGGGAGTGTATCCGGAAAGTATCGCTGTAGATGTTTCATCAGAGAGGTTGCAACGTTTTTTTGAGCACCAGGACCATACGTACCAGATTAAGCAGACTGTCCGAGATATGCTGGTTTTCGCTGTTCAGAGTACAGTGAAAGACCCCCCTTTTTCCAGGATGGATTTGATCAGTTGTAGAAATATGTTGATTTACATGGGATCGGTGTTGCAGAGTAAGGTACTGTCCATTTTTCATTATTCGCTCGTAGATGGAGGGTATCTTCTTCTGGGGAGTTCGGAGACGCTGGGAGATGCCAGCGATTTTTTTGTTACGGTTAACCGGGAGTGGAAGCTTTTTCAGCGGGAGAAAGACCTGCCGTCGTACCGGTTGGCAAATATGTCCAACTTTTCGATGCTGCATCAACGGGACAGGTCGGGAACGGCGGGACCCTCGATACAACGAGATCGCGGGATGGATTTGCATGAACATGTGGAAGAGTTCCTGTTAACGCATTGGTGCCCTGCGTGTGTACTGGTGAACGAAAAAGGCGATGTAATTTATATACACGGACATACCGGAGCCTACCTGGAACCCGCCGCAGGTGAAGCAAATATGAATCTGTTGAAAATGGCGCGAGAAGGGTTGCAACTCGAACTGGCTATGGGTCTTCGGAGGGTTGTAGAAGAAAAAAAAGAGATCCGATTTGACGGTTTGCAGGTAAAAGCCAACGGAGAGTCGGGGATCGTGAATTTGATTGTGCATCCTTTTTTCAAACCAGATGAGTTGCGAGATCTGGTGATGGTCATGTTCGAAAGAGGCACGGCGGCATCTGTTTCCGAACCAGTCACTGAACCGACTGAGGAGCAGAACTTCCAGATTGCCGGGCTGGAGAAGGAACTCGAGTCCACGCGAGCATATCTCCAGAATGTTATTGCGCAGTTGGAGTTTTCGAACCAGGAGCTTCGCTCGGCAAATGAAGAATTACAGTCTTCCAATGAAGAAATGCAAAGCACCAACGAAGAAATGGAGACGTCCAGAGAAGAGCTTCAGTCTATGAATGAAGAGTTGATGACGGTGAATTCGGAGTTGACCGGAAAAGTAGAGGAGCTGGCCAGGGTTCGCAATGACATGATCAACCTTCTGGTCAGTACGGGAATCGGAACCATTTTCCTGGATCTAAACCTGGACATTCTGCGGTTCACACCCAAGGCCAGTCAGGTGATTAACCTGATTGAAAGCGACAAAGGCCGCCCGTTGAGCGATCTGGTTTTTAATCTGGAATATCCGGACCTGGTTCGAGATGCAAAGGCGGTGTTGGACAGCCTGATTCCGAAGGAAACGGAGGCGCAAAATAAGGGAGGGCTGTGGTTCCTTGTGCGCATTCTACCCTACCGGACGGCGGAAAATGTGATTGAAGGTGTGGTGATCACTTTTCTGGATATCGATGCCCAGAAACGAGCGGAGCAGCGTGCGCTGGTGGCCCAGCAGTATGCCGAGAGTATTGTAGATACGGTGCGAGAAGCGCTGGTGGTACTGGATGAAGATTTATGCGTGGTATCGGCCAATCGTTCTTTTTATAAAATGTTTGATCTGGACGCTGAAATGGTGGGCGGGAGGCTTATTCATAGCCTGAAAGAAAAACGGTGGGATCTGCCCGAACTCCATCAGTTGTTACTGAATGTGCTGGCGCATAACAATGTGTTTGAAGATTTTCTGATGGCGTGGAGTTTGCCTTCTGGCGGAAGCAGGAAAATTTTACTCAATGGTCGCCCGGTAGAGTCTTTAGACGGGGCGAGAATGATTCTTCTTGCGATTGAAGATATTACGGACCAAAGAGGTCCGCAGGTTCCTTGACCGGATTGGCCGGTAGAGGCTCAGGCGGAGTGTTTCCTGGGAGCATATGCGATGGCCAAAAGAAGGAAGCAGGAGGATGCGTCCACTGAACTGCGCAGGCGTGCTGAAAAGGCGCTGGAAGAACGGCTTGCCGCCGGGTCTGCAACGGAGTTGTCGGCAGAAGATGCCGTCCGGGTGATTCATGAACTGCAGGTCCATCAGATTGAACTGGATATGCAAAACGAAGAGCTGCACCGGGCACAGGAGGAACTGGCTACGGCGCATGAGCGATATTTGAATTTATATGACTTTGCGCCTGTAGGCTATGTAACGCTCAATGCGGAAGGCAAAATCCAGGAGGCCAATTTTACCTGTGCAGAGATGCTGGGGGTGGAACGGCGGGTGTTGATGGGGAATTCTCTGGCGCAGTTTTTTGAGTGGGAAGATCGGGATGTTATCTTTTTGCATTACAGGCAGGTTTTTGAGTTGGGCGTTCGTCAGTCGTGTGAAGCGCGGGTACGAAAACAAAATTCGGTTCGGTATATCCGGGGGGGGCGAAAAAAAGATGCCATCTGGTATATCCGGCTGGATAGTATTGTGGAGAAACAGAAGGAAGGTGAATTGGGTCTGTGCAGGACGGCGCTTGTGGACATTACCGAGCCCAAACGTTTGGAGAAGGAACTTGTGCGAGTGGAGCGTTTGCGCGCCCTGGGCGAGATGTCTGCAGGGGTAAGCCATAACTTGAATAATATGCTGACAGGGATCATGGGGCCGGCGCAGTTGCTGTTACGGTATTCGGAAGACGAACAGGTTCGGGCAGATGCGAAAATCATTTTGAAGTCTGCGGAACGAGCCCGGGATCTGGTACGCCGGTTGCATCAGTCGGTTCGAGGGGAAGCAGAGCAGGGTGTGCGGTCGGTCATGATAAAACCTATTGTGTTGCAGGCGGTGAACGATACCCAGCCGAGGTGGAAAGACGAGGCAGAGGCCCAGGGTATTGTCATCAAAGTGGAGCAGGATGTAGGACAGGCATTGGAGATTTTGGGTACGGTTTCGGGGGTATACGATCTTTTGGTAAACTTGTTGCTCAATGCCGTGGATGCGATGCCAGGGGGAGGTACGGTTTCAATTTTGGCAAGGGCAGAAGAAGCGGGTGTGGAACTGGTTGTGCGG
>JAQCGA010000229.1 GCA_027619145.1 bacterium
CCAGTTGAGAGGCGATCTGGATACAGAGTTGGTAACCACGGTTGAAAATGTAAATCGGTTGACCCAGCAGATTGCCACTCTGAACGTCAAGATCCAGTCCGAAAGAAAGGGCCCTGGCCAGGTCGCAGGCGATCTGGAAGACGAGCAAGGGCACATGATTGACGAGCTATCTCGGCTGATCACGATAAGCGTGCGAGAAAACTCGGATGGAACCACAACGATTTCGGCTCCGCAAGGTCTGTTGCTGGTAGACCACGGGGTGTCCAATGATTTGGGTACCCGTGCGGCAACCAACAATGGGGCGGTGGTTTCGTTTCTGACACAGGCGGCGGATGGGCGTGCCGTAGAACCTGCAGGTGGACACCTGAAAGGGCTGATTACAGCCCGCGATGAAAAGCTGGTGAACTATCGGCAAAGCATGGACGAATTGGCGCAGACGTTGGTGGGACGTCTAAATGCCATTCATGCAGGTGGTTTTGGCCTGGACGGCTCTAGCGGTACGAACTTTTTTACGTCTGTGCAGACATCGGCACGGTTGATTGATGTTTCGTCTGAAATTCGTGCAGATTTAAACAAAATTGCGGCTTCTGGGAGCGCGACCGGTTCCGGAGATGGATCCAATGCACTGGCCCTGTCCGACCTTCGAACCACGAAGGTATTGGGGAGCGGAAACCAAACGCTGGAAGAGTTTTATAGTGGTCTGGTAGGCCGGGTTGGGGCCGAAGCAAGGGATATCTTTACAAGTGCAGAAAGCCAGCGGCTGGTGTCTGAACAGGTGCAGACACGCAGAGAGAACATGCGAGGGGTGTCGATTAACGAGGAGGCTACCAGCTTGATTCTGTTTCAGCGGGCGTATCAGGCGGCAGCACGGATTGTGACAGCGGTAGATGAGATGATGCAAGCCGCATTAAATATGTAAGCAAGATCTGTTGTCCAAGCGGAATATAAACCTTGAAATGAATCCGTATATTTCTTATCATTGCACACAGAAGAACAGGTGAGGCCACCATGCGTGTGTCTGACTCAGTAACGACCAATACGATTGCGAATAATGTGCGCCGCTCTATGGTGCGTTTGAACCAGTATCAGGAAGCGCTATCGTCTGGCACACGGATCAATGATGCTTCAGACGATCCTACAGCGGCTTCACGGGCGTTGTTGTTGCGTTCGGACATTCGAAATGTAGAACAATATCAGCGGAACATTGACGAAGGTCTGGGGTTCATGAATTATGTGGACTCTACGATGGATGAGATGGTCAATACGCTGATTTCGGTGCGCGGAACGGCCATTCAGGGCGCCAGTGATACGGTAAATGCAGACGACCGGGAGATTCTTTCCCGTGAGGTAAACGAACTGGTGGAGCATATGATTGGCCTGGGTCAGGCCAAGTTCCGCGGACGGTTTGTGTTTGCGGGTACCGAGACGCTGGAAAACCCCTATACGGCCATCCGAGATGCCAATGGCGATGTGGTGTCGGTGGGGCTTTCGTTGCGAAGAAGCATAGGGCTTTCCAGTCGAACCACGGCAGTGGGCACGGCGTTGGGGCTGACCACGCCGCCTGCAGGGACCGTAACGATTGGGGACCAGAACGTGGATCTGGACCTGGCCACGGATTCGCTGGATGGGATCAAAGCAAAAATTGAAGCTGCGGCACCTGCCGGGGTTACAGTAGATATTGAAGAGACGACATCTAACGGTGGATCTGTATTTCGGTTGCGGATTAATGGGACCAACACAGCAGTAGATAGTAACAATGTGCTGGGCACGCTGGGCATTGGGAATGTGGATACCACCGGTGCACTTTTGCGCGAAGTGGACGAGAAGGTTCACGTTCAGGTAAATGTGGCCGGAAAAGATCTTTTTGAAGGTGCCCAAAGCGCGTTTTCGGCCCTGATTAATTTGCGCGATAGTTTAAAAAGCAACAATATGGAAGGGATCCGGCAGTCCATTACGAATCTGGAAGTGGTGCGCGAAAAGATTTCCGATACCCGAGGGGTGCTGGGAGCGCGCACACGAAGGGTAGAACTGACCCGAGATTTGCTGGAACGGTTCGAAGTGAATCTGACCTCAGCACTGGGTGATGCGGAAGATACGGACGTGACACGAACCATTATTGACCTGCAGTCTGAACAGCAGGCATTTCAGGCGGCGCTGTCCACTGGTGGCACGCTGTTCCAGCCTACGCTGCTGGATTTTCTCCGATAACGAGCAGGACTGGACGCGATGAATGATGATGTAATTCAATTTCGACACGTTCGGTTCGGCGAGCAAGAGGTGGCCCGCGATAAGGTCATCGTGTTCCCCGACGGCATACCGGGCTTTGAGAAGTTCAAGTCCTATGCCTTATTCGATGATCCTGCCAGCGAACCGTTTCAGTGGTTGCTTTCTATTGACAACGAGCGACTCGGGTTTGTTGTGGTGAACCCAGCGTTGATCTGGGCGGATTACGATCCCAGAATTTCCCGCGAAGATCTCACCAGCCTGGAGGTACAGGATGCAAAAGACGTAGTGACGTACTCTGTTGTGACGCTGGCCGACGATCCAACGAATGTAACTGCGAATTTGAGCGGTCCAATTTTGCTGAATTCGGCCAATATGAAAGCCAGGCAACTGGCTCTTCTCGACGATCGGTATACCACCAAACATAAGATCCTGGATACACTACAGGTGTAAGGTTCAGGGGACAGACGCTGTGCTCGTATTAACACGGAAGTTAGGCGAGAGCATCGTAATTGGCAATAATGTGCGAGTTACGATTCTTGAAATGCAGGGAAAGCAGATCCGCCTTGGTATCGATGCCCTTCCGGAGGTATCCGTGCACAGGGGTGAGGTGTATGAGCGGATAGAGGCCGAAAACCGTCAGGCTGCGGAAACGTCTTTTACGGATCTGAACAAACTGCGCCTTGCCTGGAAGCAAAAAGACAAAAAGAAATAGCGTCTGGTGGGTACCTTCATTTTACCGTAAGAACTTTTTTACATTATCGATCCTGCCGATGGGAAATCCAGGTGTTCCGGTTCCCGGCCCGCCTGGCCATTCTCATCATTCCGTGCCATACCTCCCTTCCTGCCCCTGCTTCCTGCCCGTCTGTTTTTCCTTTTGATTCCTGGATTCTTCTTTCATTTTCTGCGCAAGCTACAACCCCCTGCCACTGTTTTGCCCGGGACCGTCTGAGCCGTGCGATTTTGGCTGATCTGGAGCCACATCACAGGAGTGTTTTTTCATGCAGAACCTGCGGATTCTAACATTCAATTGGCACGATCCTTATCTGGCCATGTTCTCCAGGGTTGGACATCGCGTTGAGGTAGGAGACTGGATGTCTCGTGCAGACGGGACGACCGGGTGGGATTTGCAGAAACGACCTCTGCCAGATAATTTGAGCCTGATCCGGGATGCGCGCCAGGCTGCGGAGATGCTGCGGAGCGGAGGCTGTGACCTGGTGCTATGCCATACGGTGCAGGATCTTGCGTTTGTGGCGCCGTTTGATGTTCCTACTGTGTTTCTCACGCACAATGCGTTACACAACGATGCGATGAATGATCCGGAGCAGATCCAGAAGATCCGATCCGAAGTGGGGCGATTTTTGGCGGGGCGTGAGGGCGTGTTTGCGGCTATTTCTCCTATGAAACTGAAGAGCTGGGATCTGGACGGGTTTGTGGTGCGGCCGGGGATTCACCTGGAGGATTACAGTGGATATACCGGAAAAGAAGCCGCGGCACTGGCGGTAGGCAATTTGTTTGTCGAGCGAGATTTTATGCTGGGGTACCGGTATTTGCGAGAGATTGTGGAAGGCGTGCCGCACAAAATTGTGGGTAAAAACCCAACGTTGCCCCAGGCGCGGAAGGCGGAGAGTTGGGAGGATTTGAAAGGGGCGTACCGGGAATACCGAGGGTATGTGAATACGACCGTGGAGGCGTTTGAGGATGGATACAACCTGGGCATGCTGGAGGCGATGGCTACGGGGATGCCAGTGGTGGCGCTGAAGAATGCTACGTCGCCGATTCGGGACGGTGAGAACGGGTATATTTCGGACGATACGGGGCGGCTGCGAGATCGGGTAAAGGCGCTGTTGAAAGACGAGGTTCTGGCTCGAAAACTGGGGCAGGCGGCACGAAAGACTGTAGCGGAGATGTTTTCAGTGGATGTATTTGTCCAGAATTGGAACGAGATTTTTGAGGCGTGCCTGAGTCGGGCTGGGCGGGCGAACCGGTCTGCTGTTTCGGTGAAGCTGACATTTGGGCAGGAGGATGTGTATCCGTTTACAGCAGCGGATGTATCCACGTTTCTGAGCGTGCCGGATCTGGGACGGATTACGGTACCTGCCTTAAAACTGGATCGGCTGGGAGAAGCCTATCTGTGCGATGTGTTTTTGTACGATCTGGAGACAGACCGGCAAATGGTGTGGCAGGGGCTGGAGGTTTATCTTGAAGGAGAGGCGGTTCGGGTCGCCTGGCCGGCGTTTCTGGCCGGGTTGGAAGAGGGGGTGCGTGCGCAGGTGGAGCAGGTGGTGAGCGCGGCCGTACAGGAGGTGGTGCGCCAGGGGGTCTCGGGGGCTTCGGTGCATGTTGGGTTGCAGGAGGTGGCGGGGTTTACACCCCGGGTGGGTGAAGATCGGGTGACACCGGGTGATGCACGGTCTGATATTTTTTTGCACCATGCCAAGCGGTATGCATTTGCACGGCCGTTTTGCAAGAATAAGCAGGTTGTGGATATCGGATCGGGCACAGGATATGGCTCTCAAATCCTGGCGCGCGATGCGACGCGGGTTGTGAGTGTGGATCTGTCGGTAGATGCACATCGGTACGCGGCGCGGACATTTTCTGGAGCGCCCATTCACAGGTTGGCGGGGGACATTCGGGCGATTGGATTGCGCGATGGCTCCTTTGATACGGCGGTGTGTTTTGAGGCAATTGAACATATTCGTGAGCACGAGGATTTTCTGGAAGAAGTGTGCCGGTTGCTGCGGCCAGATGGAACCTTTGTGGTCAGTACACCGAACAAGCGGTATTATGACTTGCCTGAGAATGAGAATCCGTACCATGTGGGGATGCTGGAACTGGAGGCGTTTCGGGCCTTGTTGAGCCGCCACTTTGAAAACGTACAGGTGTACGGACAGAAACGCATGCAGACCGGGGCGTCGTATTACGAGGCATTTGATTTTCGGGACGGGGCACGGGAGGAAGATGAGGTGTTTGTGGCGGTGTGCCGTGAGCCTCGGGCCGGGGAAAGTACCGAAATGGCTCAGGGGCGTGCGCCGGCGGTGCACGTGAAAGGGGCGCAGCGAGCGGGGCGTGGTCGGCCGCTGAAGGTGCTGGTGAGCCAGGTGTCCAATCCGATTTCTGCGGGGCGATATGTTGTAGATGCGTTTCGACAGGCACACGAGGTCCTTACATGCGGGCCCGTGATTGATACCGATGAACTGGCGCAATGGCGAGAAGCAGAAAAGCAGCATGCGCTGAAGCCACCGGGTGCGGGTGAAGTGGAGAAGATGGGGCTGATTGCCCGGCTGGCTCGACCGTGTGATATTCCCATGCCCCGAGGGCAGGTGGATATTCAGCAGGCGCTTGAGAGGCTGCCCAAAGGTTGGCGTCCGGATCTGTTTGTGTGGGTAGATAGCGCAACGGGTTTTTTGCCGATGGGACTGGAGAAGCTGGATTGTCCTGCGGCCTGTCTGGTGGGCGATACGCATACGGGGCAAATGGACTGGCGTCTGAAATACGCCCAGATGTTTCGGGATGTATTCTTGATGTTTAACCGCCAGCATATTCCGAATTTTCAGGACGCGGGCTGTTCGCGGGTACACTGGCTTCCTGGCGCTTGTGACCCAAAGGTACACGGGCGAATCGAGGCGGAAAAATCGTACGATGTGGGTTTTGTCGGGCAAACGCACAGGCAGTGGCATCCGCACCGGGTGCGCTTGCTGGAGCGGCTGGTTCAGGCTGGGTTCGACGTGCATATTGAGAGTAAGATTCTGGAAGAAATGGCATTGTTTTACAGCCGGAGCAAGATCGTGTTCAACCGCAGTTTGAATAACGATTTGAATATGCGGGTGTACGAGGCGATGTGTTCGGGGAGTCTGCTGCTCTCAGACCGGTTGCCGGCCGAGTCGGGTCTGGGAGATCTGTTCCAGGACCGCGAGCATCTGGTGCTGTACGATGAGGAGAATCTGGAAGAGGTTGCCCGGTATTATCTGGAACACGAATCCGAGCGCGAGGCCATTGCCGCGCGTGGGCGCAACGCGGTGCTTGCAGGGCATACGTATGCCCACCGGGTGGACCAGATGGTGGAAGCGGTATTTGAGGCTGAGGCGGACGGAATTGCGAAATGTGTTGAGGAGAAAGAACGGGTGCCCGCGAGGTCTGGTCGAGTGTCTGTTGCGGAGAACCCGCCCGGGGAGGATGCGGTTTGTGAATTGGCCGAGTACACGGGGGAACGCCCGGAGGTGGTACGGGAGCGGTTGCCCAAGGCGGGGGTTGCACTGGCGCAAGAGTGGAACCAGGGAGACCGCAATTCTGAGGTGGGGGTAGATGCATTTTATAAAGAGACAAATGAGTATTTGTACGATCTGACGCATTTTAACTATACGCCTATGTATACCGGTTGGCGGGGAGCGATTTACAATCTTTGCCAGCAGGTAAGCGAGTCGATGGCGGATTTCCAGGTGCTGGATTACGGTGGGGGGATTGGTACTACGCTGATCG
>JAQCGA010000230.1 GCA_027619145.1 bacterium
GGGGGGGGGGGGGGGGGGGGGGGGCTTCCGAAACGCTTATCTTCATGGCATTAATGTATAAATGAGTCCCGAATATCATTCCCGTCAAGACGCCTCACCCACCTCCGCTTTACCAGCCGGGATGTGCACCCGGAACGTGGTACCCTGTTCTACAACGCTTTCTACCTCGATATTGGCCCCATAGGGTTCCAGAAGCTGGCGTACTGTGTACAACCCCAGCCCGGTTCCCTGCGGCTTGCCTTCTGTCCCGTCACCGGTCTTCGTCGTAAAAAACGGGGCGAACAGGTGCTCCAGGTGATCCTTGTGGATTCCAGATCCCGTATCCTCTACCTCCACAATCACTTCTCCGCCTCCGTTAAACCGAGTCTCCACACGCAGTCGCTTTTCTGGGCGGTCGTACATCGCCTCTACCGCGTTTCGCAACAGATTTCCAAAAACCTGGGAAAAATCCGTGTACACACCCATCACAAAGGGTAATTTTTCGGACAGTCGAATCTCTTTTTCTACCTTGTGCTTGAACGCTTGATCCGCGTCCATAAAATCTAACTCCCGCTCCAGCAATCCATTCAAATCCAGCTTCTCCACCGTCTTTTTTTGACGGCTCTTGGCAAGGATGTTTTCAATCATGTCCTGCATTTGTTCGGATGAACTCAAGATCCGATCCACCTGCGTCATTTCAGGGTACTGCATCTTCAAAATTTCGGCAAAACCCATAATTCCCGTCAATGGATTCTTGAGATTATGTACAATACCTGCAACCACGGTACCCACCGAAGCCAGGCGTTCGGACTGAACAAGTTGCCGTTCGAGCTGTTTGCGTTCCTCTTCTGCTTCCTTGCGTTCCGTAATATCCTTGGCCGTTAGAATAAACCCTTCCACGCGACCCTGCGTATTCATAAATGCAGCTACGCTTAACAGCGCGGGAACTGTTTTCCCATCTCTGGTACGCAAATTAATTTCGCGGCTCAAAATTGCATTCTCTTTCATCTGGCCGGAAACGCCGCCCGAACCAAAAATCTTCTCAGCATCTGAAAAAACAAGTGCCGCAGACCGATTCAGCAGATCCTCTTCCGGGTATCCCAACAACTCCACAGCGCTGCGGTTCACCATTCGAATGAGTCCATCAGCCGTGGTTACAATCAGCGCGTCCAGCATGTCCTCCAGGATGCTATTCAAAAAATCCTTGGAGACCGTGGTATCGGCCAGATCCCGGCTCATCTGATTAAAGCTACGGGCCAGATCGCCAATTTCGTCCCGAGACATGACCGGTACCGTCTCACCCACACCACCGTGCCCCACTTTATGGGCCGCCATGGCCAACAGGTGTACCGGCCGCAAGATCTTACGCGCAAAAAACATGGCCACGACCAGAACAGTGCCAATTACAATTGTAACAATCCAAAAGACCTGCCCAGAAATCTGATCCGCCGTTTCCAGCGCATTCCGTAAAGGCAAACCCAGGCGCAACGTGCCCAGACGTTTTTTGTCACCCGCATCCTGTTCACCCAGAAACAGGAATTCCTCTCCAGATTCCTCCGCTGCCAGACTCCATACCGGAAACGAAACATCCATCAGAAATTGGCCATCGGTTTCTATCCGCCGGTACTCCGGTTCTTCCATACGAAGCACTTCTAGCGTTACAGGGTCACTGTACTGCTTGCCTTTTTCTGCCACATTGGTGTGCGCCAGCACCCGCCCGGAAACGTCCAGAGCGAATACATACTGAGCTTCTGTATTTTCCAGTGTGGACTGCAAAGCAGCCAGTAACATCCGCTCGCTACCACTCTGAAAACCAGATACGATCTCCGAGGACTGGGCCAGGCCCGCAGAAATCGTCAGCCCTCGTTTGGCCACCTCCTGGAACATAATCGTCTGGACCGCCTGCCTGGAAGACAGCGTCATAATCACCACGGCCGCCAGGAACAGCGGAAGAGAAAAAACCAGCAATTTTGTTCGAATTCGCATAAGAATCGCACGTTGGCAGGTGATCTAAAAAAAATTCTCAAAAAAAGACGGCTTTCGCCTCCTGCAATTTCGCATCCGGCCCCTTGCAGGTCAAGCAAAACTTCGAGACCGGCTCGATCCATCGATCTGGAAGCTCTCTAAAAAAAAACCGATTCCGTCAGAATCGGTATCCACACGCTTGCCACTGCTACGAATGCTTCAAGCCACCTTATGGCAACACCGTATCCACCCCATCTAACACGTCTTTCGGGATCACCAAACCCGTGTTAGACGCTGCCGTAAGATTCACTGTAATCTCTATCTTTTCCGGGTAAATCAACCCTCCAGAAGACCTCCCGGTCAATACATCCCGCACCGTCCGGCCGGCTGTCCGGCCAATTTCATCAAAACTACAGGATACCGAAGCCACCGCACCTTTTTTTACCAGACCGGCCGTGGGTACATAAAAAGGAATATCGTTGGCCCAGGAAAACTCTTTTAATACCGAAAAGCTCCGCGCATTAATCAGCAACGGGTCCGGCGGCAACCACATCGCATCCACACCGTTCCGGATCAACTTCCGCAAAATATCGGGCAGATCATCCGGATTTTCCACCTGCTCTTCCAGAATCTCCAGATTCTGTGCCCACGCAGCCTCCCGCATCTCCTCCAGATAATCCTCGGTTGCCTCCGAAGCCCAGAACACCGCCAGCCGTTTCATTTCTGGCTGAATCTTTCTCAGAGTCCCAACCAGCAAGGGGGCCTGGGGCAACATGTGAACTTTAACAAACGCGTTTGGATACGTGCTCTGGCCAATCCCCGGCGCAAGACAACTGATCACAGTCACCTGCCCAGGGTATGCCTTCAGCGCCGCCTTGCCACCAAACGCGACAACAACCCGAACATCGCGGCCAATATACGGGTCGTGCTCTGCCAGCAAAACCCGCGAAACCGGCATCCCCAGAACACTCTGGAAACCTGCAAACGCTTCCTGGTAAGGCCCCAGTTCCGAACTGAGGATCGCCACAACCCGTTGCGCCTGTCCAGTTCCTGAAGCAAACAACCAGAACAAGACAGTAACAAGGAGGATGCGCATCCGTGAATAGCGTCCCGAAAGGGACGTAGATGTGCGCTTAAAATCCATAAGAGACCGTTGCCGTCAACCGGCGGCGCATGACTTCTCCGCTTCGCCCGGGTTCAAATCGACTGCTGGCGGGCAAAACCTGAAAATGCTTGTGATCCGTCAAATTAAAAACATCTGTTGAAAGCGTCCACCCCTTCAGTAGTCCAGAAAACGTATACCCGATATGTGCGTTCAACAAAACATATCCATCCACCTGTACAAACGGATTCTCCAGCGTCTGAAAGTTAGGGCCGCTCCAGAAGGTCCGGTCCACCGCGTGCAAACGCACATCTGCTGTCCATCCGCCCTGCTGTGCCCGAAATCCCACGTTAAACTTGTGGCGCGGCCCTCCATTTTCTGAAGCCTGAATATCGAGCGTACCCGAAAATCGCTGGTACGAATAATTGGCAAACACCTTTACAGCCTGGCTCACAGCCACTTCCACGCCCAGTTCCCCGCCCCATGCCCGGGTCTGCCCGTCCAGATTGGCAAAAGGCGTCAAAAGCCTCAACTCCGGCAGCGCTTCAACAACCAGCTCCGGATCCGTCGCCGTAATCACATCCTTCAGCCGGTAGTGGAAAAGCACGGCCGTAGTTTTCACCACACCAAAATCGCCCAGATGCGCCACCTCCACCTGCACCAGACGCTCCGGCTCCAGGTTCGGATCGCCCATAACCATATTGTCCGCCAGAGCACCCGAACCCGTCTGAAAAGCCTGGCTGAACGCCATGTACGCTTCGGTCAAGGTGGGATTGCGGAACGAACCACCCGCTGAAATCCGAAAGGTATGCCTTCCCAGTGGAGAAAAAACCACACTCCCCCGAGGAGAAAACGACCAGCCGGTCCGCGTGTGCCGGTCCAGCCGCAGGCTGGTAACCACAGACAGAGTTGGTACAGGCCGCCACGCATCTTCAAAAAACAGAGCCCAGAAATTCTGGCTCACCCGATCCCGTACGTACACATTGGACCGCATCCGATTGTGACGATAACTCCCACCCACCACCAGCTGATTGCGCGCAGAAAATTCGAACGTCCTCTCCAGATTAAGATCGTACGTATCCGAATTGGCAATTGGATCTTCCTGAACCTGGAACCCGCGCATAGTCAGCCGTCCAGCATTCCAAAAAGTTCGGAACCGGGTCTGACCCGCCTGTACGTCCGCCCGTAGAAATCCCGTATGTCCGTCAATAATCGCCGCACCTGCCCCACCGGTAGAAAACTGAGTCTCGTGCTCGGCCAACCCTCCGGACACACTGGCCAGAGCGCCGCCCGGCAAATCGTACGAAACATACGCATCAAACTTACCCACATCCGATGCGTCCAGGCTCGTATCTTCAAATCGATTGGTAGACCGCCATCCTGCACCCACCCGGTACTGTACCCGACCACTCCGGTCTCCATAAACCGCGCTGGCCAGATGCGTACTGTATTGCCCAACCGAATATTCCGCCTGGCCCCCGTCCATCTTCTGGGGCGTGCGTGTAACAATATTGATTACCCCATTGATTGCATTGGCCCCGTAGAGCGCCGAGGCAGGCCCTTCCACCACCTCAATCCGATCAATCTCTTCCAGTACAACCGGGATTCCTTCCCAGAACGTTGTATCGAACGGACCATCCAGCACGCTCCGCCCGTCCATCAACACCAGCGTTCGGTTACTCAACGCTTTGTTCAGACCCCGGATGCTTACCTCGCCGTAAAACGTCCGGGTAGATAACACATCTACACCCGGCACATGTCGCAGGGCATCCCACAGCGTTTTTGCCCCGGACAGTTTCAAGTCTTCTGCAGATACCACGTACACCGTGGCCGGTGCCTGGCGCCTGGAATGACGCAACCGCGAAACCGTAACCACCTGAACCGCCTCGGCTTCGGCTTCAAAAAAATCAAAAATGTCTGTCTCCTGCGCCGGTGCACCCACCACCGGGTCTGCCCAGAGCCCGCTCAGGAGAAAGCAGAGGAAAAGAATTCGCATGAACCCTCTGTGTAGTTTTATACGGATCAAAATTGATAAGATGCGGTTGCCGTTAGTCTGCGCTTCAAAACTTCACCACTGTGTCCCGGCTCCAGTTCACTGACTGCCGGTGCCAATTCCAAATGCTCATTGTCCGCCAGATTAAACGCATCAATCCCCAGTTCCAACCCTTTCAGCGTCCCAGAAAACGTGTATCCCAGGTGGGCATTCAGCAAAACATACGCACCTACATCCAGATTCAGATAATCCAGGGTGCGCAAACTGGGTGCGTTCCAGACCGTTGCACTGACCCGATGCGCCCAAAGGCCAGACGTCCACCCTCCTGTCCGAACCTGGACTCCGCCATTGACCTTATGCTCCGGTCCGCCCCCTGCGGCCACCAGAAAATCCAGCTCACCGCTGAATCGTTGCAACGAATAATTCGCAAACAGCTTGACCTGCCGGTTTACGGCCAGTTCGACGCTGGCTTCTCCACCCCATCCCCGTGTTTCCCCAGCGATATTGTAATACCGGGTTTGCACCTCGATCTTCGGCGGCGGCCCGGGCACCATTCCAAACTGATCCCCTTCCGGAGCAATCACATCTTTTAGCCAGTATCGGAACCCGGCAAGGCCAACCTTCAGCAGGCCAAACCGCCCGGTATACGCTGCTTCCACCAATACCATGCGCTCCGGCTCCAATTCTGTGTTGCCCAACAATGCAATATCAATTGGAATATTAAACCCGGAATCCGTACTTTGCTGAAGGTTCAGATAACTCTCTGTCAGTGTGGGATTTCGGAAGGAACTCCCGGCAGAGATCCGGAAAGTATGCCGCCCGCTTGGCGAATAGACCAGGCTGCCGCGAGGTGAAAACACCCAGCCGGTCAGCGGATGCCGGTCCAGCCGGGCACTGGTTACAAACGCCCAGGAAGCAGCCTGCCAAGCATCTTCAAAAAACAACGCCCAGAGATTTTGCTCCACCCGCATGGGCATGTAAAAATTGGAATGAATGGTATTTCGCCGGAAGCTGCCTCCTACCACCAGGCGATTCCGCCCACCTTTTAGCAACGTATGGATCACACTCGCATCGTATGTATCGGACCGGGCATACGGTTTTATTTTTACCCGTGCAACATTCAGCGAGGGCCGCCCCCGGTTCCAGAAAGCCTGCACCCGGGTTTCCCGATGGCTGTAATCCATACGCAAAAATCCTGTGGCACCGTCGTAAATGCTTTCACCCGGTGTGCCTGTGGAATACTGCGTATTGTGGTTGGAAAAACCTCCCGAAACATCCAATCGAGAGCCGCCGGAAAAATCATACCCCAGCGCAGCATGTGCCTTCCCGCCCTCGGAAGCACGCAGATTTGCATCCTCAAATCGATTGGTCGTCCGCAGGCCCACCCCGGCCTTGTACCGTATCCGTCCATCGCGTTTACCATACAACAGACTACCCAGGTGCGTACGCCGTTCTCCTACAGTGTAGGTCAACTCACCGCCACGCAACTGCTCGGGCGTCCGGGTAATAATATTGATCACTCCATTAATCGCATTGGCCCCATACAATGCAGAGGCCGGCCCCTCCACCACTTCAATACGGTCCACCTCGGCCAGGGTCACCGGAATGCCCTCCCAGAACGTGGCGTCGAACGGCCCACTCAACACCGTCCGCCCA
>JAQCGA010000231.1 GCA_027619145.1 bacterium
GGATTTCCGCCGAAGGCATTTGGGATTACAGTAGGGGAAACGGAGTATTGTCTTTCCTGGCTGCCTCTGGGCGGGTATGTGAAAATTGCGGGGATGGCAGATTTTGGTACGGAGCAGGTCAAAAACGAGCCGTGGGAGTTCCAGTCGAAGCCCAAATGGATGCAGATGTCGGTGATGATTGCAGGACCGGCGATGAATTTCTTGCTGGGATTTCTGCTGATCCTGGTGATCCGGCTGGCGGTGGGCGATTATGTGTTGCAGACCACGCAAATTGGGCGGGTGGAAGAGGCTTCTCCGTTTCAGGTAGCCGGGTTGGAGGCCGGAGATCAGGTATTTTCAGTGGCGAACCAGGAAGTGGCGAACTGGCAAGAATTGGTTCGTGCACTGCGGGCCGTCGGATCTGGGCCGGTTTCCCTGGATGTGCTGCGGGGTGGTGAGCAGGTATCTCTGCAGGTATCTCTGGAAAAAGAAGAAAGCATGGGAATTGAGCCGTTCCTGTCGTCTACGGCGGGTTCGGTGGTACCGGGGTATCCGGCAGAGCAGGCGGGGATTCAGACCGGGGATCAAATTGTGTCCGTGGATGGAGAGGTCGTGCGGCAGTGGTCTGAGATGCGGGAACAGATTTCTGCGCATCCGGGCGAGGAGATCGAGATTCGGTGGATTCGGGACGGGCAGGAGATGTCTGCACGGGTGGCACCCCGGCCGGAGCAAGAAGGCGATCGAACGATCGGGTTGATTGGTATTGGGCCTTCTATGGAGGCAATGGCACGGGTGCCGGTGGGGGTTGGTACTGCAATCACGCGTAGTGGGCAAGACCTGGTGGGTTATACGACCATGATGTTTATGGTGGTCAAGCGCCTGGTAATGGGGGAGATGTCTGGCCGTGCGCTGGCTGGTCCGGTGGGTATTGCGCAGATGGCTGGAAGCAAAGCTCGGCAGGGTTGGGAGTCGTTGTTTGACTTTATGGCAATGCTGAGTATTAACCTGGCGGTATTGAACCTGTTGCCCATTCCGGCACTGGACGGCGGTCATTTGATGATTTTGAGTATAGAGGCCGTGATTCGGCGCCCGCTTTCGGTGCGTCAGAAAGAGGTTCTTCAGCAGGCGGGGTTTGCGTTTTTGATGTGTTTGATGTTGTATGTGACGTTTGGAGATCTGGGGCGGATTTTCGGTTGGAATTGAAGATCACGGAGGGCCACGAAACCGCACCCCCTGAGGCCCCGCCACACGGAGGGCCACGAAACCCCACCCATCCACACACACATTGATGTAGGGGCGGACCCCTGTGTCCGCCCGGTTTTTGGCGGGATACGGGACAGCCATTCGATGTTGTAACGAAGGGCGGGTTTTTTACCCGCCCTTTTTATTTTGTACGGTATCGACCGGAATCTGGTGGGGTTTTTGAGCCGGGGAAGTCTTCGTCTGTTTTGAGGTTTTGTTCGACCTGTTTGAGGATACGCGGCCAGGCTTCCGGGAGGTTCTGATAGGTTTCGATGAGGGGTTCGAGCTGGGTTTCGTCGATTCCGTATTTCTGGAAGAGGGCGGTGCGTGCCTGGACCAGGCTGTCTGGATGTTCGGGGTAGCGTTTGTGCAGGCGGAGGGTGTCGGCCAGAAGGTTGGCGAATTGCGTTTCGGTCAGTACGGCTTTGGGCTGGTTATTGCAGCCGGAAAGAAAGAGGGACAGGAGGAGGAGGAGGGTCGTGGGTTTCATGGGTTGGGTTCCTGGAAGTGTAAGACGGGTGATCCTGACCGAAGATATCTGTGTGTGCGGTTGGGGTCAAGTTAAAAGGAGGCGCGGGCGAGAGGCAGTTCATCCCAGCAGGTGGTGAAACGGTGAGAGCGGTAGGATTGCCGCATTGCCCAGGGTTGTTCTAAACCTTCCGAAGCCCAGTGGATTTTGCCACGCCCAAAGCGGATATTGATGTGGTCCACCACGGAGAGAAGAGCTTTTGTCCGGGGTGAATCGGGATTCCAGAAGAGGCTGGTCTGGACGGCATTTTCCGGGCAGAGATCTGTGAGCAGGATTCCGGCCCGGGTGTAAACATCTCCTTCGGAATAGATGCGTTTGAGGCCTGCATGGGCGCATTGGATGAGATTGGGTGTGGAAGCGGTGGGTGCGGCCAGGCGTGCGGTGATGGATTTTCCATTGTAAGGCTGTACGTAAGGGTTTGTTTCGATGGTGACTTGCAGGCAGGCGGCAACCAGGCCCTGTTCGCGCAGTACCCGGGCAGCGGAAGCGGCGTGGAAAGCCACGGCCTGTTTGAGGTGCGAAAGCCGGGTGATGGGCCGGCCGAAGGAACGGGAGCGGCAGATGGCTTTGCGCGGTGGTGGGGTCAATTCTAACGGGATGCAAGGGATGCCGCGCAGTTCCCAGGCAATGCGCAGGCCCACAATCGTGAGATGTTTCTGAATCCAGCGGTCGTTGGCACGGCTGAGCTGGTAGGCAGTTTCAATACCGGCCGCGTGCAGTTTCTGTGTGTAGGCCGGGCCGATGCCCCAGACTTCGCTGACAGAGATTTCATCCATGACCTGGTTTCGATGGGGAGGGTGCGTCAGATCGAAGACGCCCTGTTCTGGATGTTTGGCCAGCTTATTTGCGAGTTTGGCCAGGGACTTGGTAGGGCCAATGCCAATGGAGACGGGGATGCCGGTCCACTGTCGAATCCGGTGCCGGATGGTGTGTGCCAGGTCGTTTGGGTTAGACGTGTTTGGCAGTTCGAGGAAAGATTCGTCTATGGAGTAGGTTTCTACTGCGGGCACAAATTTTTGGAGGGCCAGAACAACCCTGCGGGACATGTCTCCGTACAGGGTGTAGTTGCTGGAATAGATCTGCACATTATTGTACAGGAGGTGATCTCGAATCTGAAAGGCTGGAATACCCATTTCAATGCCCAGGGCTTTGACTTCCGGAGAACGGGCCACAATGCAACCGTCGTTGTTAGACAGGACAACGACAGGTCGGTTTTCGAGGGCAGGATTGAAGACACGCTCGCAGGCCACGTAGAAGTTATTGCAGTCTACCAGGGCGAGCAGATTAGCGGATGGGGTGGATGACATAGGTGACCACGCCCCAGACCTGAAAATCCATTCCTGGAGTGATTTCGAGTGGATCCATTTCGGAATTTTCCGGGGCCAGAAAGAGCCGATCCTGGTCTTTTCGGATGCGTTTGACGGTGAATTCTCCATTGATGACGGCCACTACGATTCGGTTATCTGCCGGTTCCAGGGCACGGTCTACGACCAGGACGTCTTTGGAGTGGATGCCGGCACCCAGCATAGAATCTCCGTCTACCCGCACGAAGAATGTGGCAGCGGGATGCTGGACGACCAGGTCATTGAGATCCAGGCATTGATCCAGGTAGTCATCTGCAGGAGAAGGGAACCCGGCAGGGATTCTGGACCCGAAAAAGGGGATGGGCTTCTGGGTTGAGGCTTCGTATGGGGCAATGACAAGGCGAACCGATCCGGGCATGTCACCTGGTAAAAGCGGGAAGTTCATAGACAAAGCTCCGGTATTGGCGTGGGGAAGAATTGCTTCATGGCGCTTGAGTGCCAGAATTTTTTCTTTGAATTTCAGGTTCTGGCTGGTTACTCGAGAAACAGGGAAAAATAGTGAACAAATGTATATATATTTCACTACCAATGTCAAGAAAAACTTGTTTTATCAGTGGATAGAACAAAAAAGAAATCGTGCGAAACAGCGTGATTGAGGTATCAGAATCATCTTTCCGATGAACCTGCCAGGACCTCCGTACGCTTTCTTTATTTTTTTGTATTCCCTCTATAAAAAACTCCCTGTTTTGACATGTGCTCTTTTGTGCACTGAGTTGTTTTTTTTAAAGATAAAGCAATCGTACGCTGAGAAAATTCTTGACTTTTGGGGCTTCAAGTCCTACTTTTGGTGGTGCAAAGTGGAGTGAAGTGGTGGAAGAGGGAGAATTGATTTAAAGTATTAAAAAACAATAAAATATAAAATAGAGCTGATGAGATGCCGGAAGAGACTGCTCAATTTATCGGTGAATATGAGAATGTGCAGGTTGATCCTAAGGGTCGCCTGTTCGTTCCCGCTACGTTTCGGAAAGCGCTACCGATGGGTGTGAGCAGTCTGGTGGTTGCCCGGTGGTTTGACGGGTGTTTGGCCGGGTACGATCCGGGCGGCTGGAAGCAGGTTTTGCGGAAGCTTCAGGGTTTGGACGGTGGGCAGAAGCAGACCCGGCAGTTGATTCGTGCGGTTTTGGGACGGGCCCAGGAAGTGAAGCTGGACGGACAGGGGCGCATCTTAATTTCCCGGAAACAACTGGATCTGGTGGGTATTTCAGACAGTGTGACCATCAATGGGGCGCTGGATCGGATTGAAATTTGGAATCCAGAGCGGTATATAACGTATATGAGTGAGGCAGACCAGAAGCTGGAAGAGATTGTGGAAGAGATGGATTTGCTGTAACCACTTGTTTGGTATTGATATTTCATAGATGGAATAAATATTCCAAATGATATTCCGAATATTTATTCACCTTTAATTTTACAGGTTTTCCAATGAGCCGTGCCCCGGAATACCACGTTCCGGTTCTGGGGCGGGAAGCCGCAGTGCAGGTGGTGAGCGATCCGCAGGGTATTTATGTGGATGCAACCCTGGGCGGCGGCGGCCACGCCGAACTGCTGCTGGAGCAGATGGAAGAAGCAGGACGGCTGATTGGGATTGACCGGGATCCGGAGGCAATCCGGGAAGCATCCCGGCGTCTCGAGCGGTTCAAACATCGGGTGGTGGTGGTGCAGGCGCCCTTCTGGGAACTGCCGCAGGTTCTGATGGACCAGTCGGTACCCCAGATTTCTGGGGCGCTTTTCGACCTGGGTGTTTCTTCCCACCAGATTGATGAACCCGCACGGGGATTTAGCTTTCAGCAGGACGGCCCGCTGGATATGCGGATGGGGCCAGACGCACAGGTATCAGCCGGGGAAGTGCTCAGGACCTACTCTCTGGAAAGACTTACGCAGGTTTTCAGGGAATATGGCGAAGAGCGGGCGGCAGGGCGGATTGCCCGAGCCATTTGCCGCAGGCGGGCGGAGAAGCCGCTGGAGCGGACGCTGGAACTGGCGGAACTGGTGGGTGACATTGTGCGGGGTCCGCACGGGCGGAAAGCACTGGCGCGTATTTTTCAGGCGTTGCGGATTGAGGTTAACGGCGAATTGAGGCACCTGCAGGAAACCCTGGAAGCGGTTGTAGATGTGTTGTTGCCAGGCGGGCGAATCGGCGTATTGTCTTATCATTCGCTGGAAGATCGAACGGTCAAGCAGGTGTTCCGCGCAGGTGCAAAAGGTTGTGTATGCCCCCCGGACCTGCCGGTGTGCGGATGCGGACAGGCTCCACGGCTGAAAATCGTGACTTCCAAGGGTATCCGGGCAGATGAGGCTGAGCGGGAGCAGAACCCAAGGGCGCGCAGTGCAACGCTTCGGATTGCGGAACGGTTGGAAGATGCGCCCCGGCCGACTTCGTTCAACGGGTGAGGTTTTCAACATTCATGAATTCATCCAGAAACTCATCCAGGGTAGAAAAGCCAAGCGGGTATCGGTCTTATGTTTTTGGCGTTGTGCTGGTGGTGCTGGGGTTGCTGGTGTACCTGTGGGGCCACGTGCGAACCGTACAACAAGGCGATGAGTTGACTCGATTGCGGGCCGAATATCAGGTATTAACGCGCCAGCAGGATCGTATGCGGGCCGAGCTGGCCGGGCTCAAACAGAGCAGCCGAATCCGAAAAATTGCTTCCCAACAACTGGGTATGGTATTCCCCCAGGGACCGCCGCACAATCTGTACCTGAAAGAGGGTAGCACGGCCGGTTTGGGACAGAAGAACTGAAGATGCGTATTGAAGCACGACATTCTCGAAGGTTGCAGGCAATCTGTTTGCTGGGCGGCCTCTTCGCTGCAGTGCTGATCGTTCGGCTGCTAAGCCTTCAACTCTGGGCAGGCGCGGCCTACAGCGCCCGGGCTGAAAACCAGCACGTGAAGCGGACGGTATTACAGGCGAGCCGGGGTCGAATTCTGGACCGGCATGGCCGGGTGTTGGCCACGAATCTGGAAGCCCAATCGTTCTTTGTCAATAATGTATCAGAGCTGGACAATCTCCGGGCAATTGCTGTGCGGTTTTCTCGCCGGAATGGAGAAAGCGGTGCGGGAATGCTGAAGCGCATGCGGGAGAAGCGGTCGTTTGTCTGGCTGGCCCGCAAGGTGATGGATGGCCCACCCGAGGAGCAGGTGCCGGAAGGGGTAGGCCGGATGGTGGAGATGCGGCGCACGTATCCGATGGGCACGTTGTCTGGCCAGGTGCTGGGGTACACGGATATTGATAACGTGGGCATTGAAGGCATTGAGATGGCCTACAACAAGTTGCTAACAGGTACGCCCGGTGAGATGGCTTCCCGGGTGGATGCCCGCGGCAAAGTGTTGGGCGCAATGGGTACAGTACATCGGATGCCGGAAGACGGTGGGGATCTGATCCTGACACTGGATGCGGACTACCAATCGATTGCTGAAGAAGAGTTGGCGGTTGCGGTTTCTGAATTTGAAGCAAAAAACGGGATTGCGCTGGTTACGGACCCCCGGACTGGAGAGATCCTGGCAATGGCGAATGTGCCACTCTACGACCCCAACGCGTTTACCAAGTTTGCGCAGGAGAAAAGGCGCAACCGGG
>JAQCGA010000232.1 GCA_027619145.1 bacterium
AACCGTCATCGGGATGATTGCCGCTGGTGAGATCATCGGTGGAAAAATTGTTGGAGGGGAAAAGTTGTTTGCATTTTGGGCAGCGGGCTTTGTACGGATGCTCCGGTTCGAGTTTCCAGGGGTAATAGCCGCTGTCCTGGAAAATGGCTGTGCCGCAGTGGGGACAGGGCCAGTTGCTGTAGCAGGAGCGAGGGATGTTCCAGGCAGGAAGGGTCTGGAAGAGTTCTTCATCGCTCAGGTTGTCGTACGGGGTGAGGCGGCTAAGAACTTCTTTGGGTGAGAGCTGGTTTTCCCGATGGGCGGCTTCCGAGGGTTGTTCTGGTTCGCGGTCTGTAAGGTTGCGGAGGTTTTCTTTTGCGCGGGAGATGATGTCGTCTGTGTAATAGGATGGGCCACATTTTCGGGCGGTTGGGTCCAGGTCCGAGATGGTGCGGGTTTGCTCTTCGATGTCCTGGCGGTAGGTTCGCACGTGGAGAGGAATACGCACGGGTTCATGGTTTGGGCTTTTGACAATGATTTCACCGTGTTCGATTCCTCTGTCCGAGCGGAAGTAGAGGCGGGTGCGTGTGCGGTCTGTCCCGGGTTTTGTGCGGTCGAGGAGGGTGACGCCGGGGGGTGTTTCAATTTCGGTGGCGATTTCTGGTGGTTGTGCAAGTTCGATCCAGAAGATCTGTTCCATAACGGGAACAGGAGCTGGTCCCAGGGTGGGTTCCTGGGGGCGGAGGTAGGGGTTGGGGTCTGGTGATGACATTGGGGTGTCTCCGGGGTGGCCCTCACCCTGTCGGGCAAAGCCCGACGTCCCTCTCCCGCGTGGCGGGCGAGGGAGTATATGGGGGGGTGTTGCCTGGTATGGGTGATGGTGGTGGAACGCGATCTGGATATGAAATATCTGCTGTAGTAGAGGACCCTGTGATTCACAGTTTTTCTTTGCGTCTTCGCGTCTTTGCGTGAGGCAAGTGTTGACTTTCGGGATTACAGGGGTATACCTCCAACCTGCTTTACCCATTCTCTTGCCCATACGGCGGAGTCCAGGCCTACATCGGCCAGGGTGTTGGCCAGGAGGACGATGCTGTGGATACGGCCTTCACGCAGCCATTTCAGGCCCAGGTTGCACTGGTGTTCCATTTGTTCGATGGTAACGGGGCGCAGGTTGTGATAGTCCCAGAAGTACATGCCCAGGGAGATGTGTTTTCCGGGCGCGAGTTTTTCTGTGCGTTCCAGATTTGTCTCCAGATCCGGCAGGTCATCCGAGTTCCAGGTCCAGAGGGAGACGATGTCGCAGTGTTCCAGTGCGGGACCTACGGGCAGGTTGAGCTGGTGGGTGTAGAGGACGACCCAGAGGTCCAGCGGGCGGCCGTGAACTTGCAAGCGGGGGCGGAGTGTTTTGAGGGTTTCGTTGTCGAGTGCGCCGCTGCCGTCTTTTTTAAAGAAGTCGTCCATCATAACGCCGGTGAGGCTGGGGAATTTTTCACCCAGATTCAGGACGTGTTGAAGTTCGTCGCCTTCAACTTGACCGCCGCTTCCTACAATAGACCAGACGAGTTGTTTGAGGGGAGTGAAGGGGACGGCGTACTGTTCGAAGGGTGGAGCGGGCTGGTCCCGCCAGCGGATGAGCATGAGGTTGGGCACATCCAGATAAAAAGCACCTTCGGCGGGGGTCATGCGGGAACGCTGCGGCCAGTTGGCTTTTTCAAATGAGTCGTTGTCCGATCCGGCCACACAGGTGAAGATCCAGAGTTTGTCGCGTACGGTTTCCATAGGGTCCTTTACGTGGATTTGGAGGTGGGTTTCTCTTTTTGTGCAGGGAGCTGGTTGATTGCCTCCTGGAGTTCGGATGGGTTAAATCCATGAGGGCCCCGTCCACCGGCATAGGCCACACGGTTGTTCTGGTCGAGGAGATAGAGTCGTTCCGGCCAGGCTACGTACGCTGTCATAACGGGGTCGTGCATTTCGTCCACATAGGTGCGGATGCCGTATTGCATGGCGGTTTCACATTCTCCAGCGAGTTTTCGGCGTTCTTCGATGGTTTGCGGATCTGGAATACTGTGATTGCCCATATGCCATCCGTCTATGGGATGTGCTTCCCGGATGTAGATGACCAGAAATTCTACGTGGTTATGGTACGTTTTGTAAAGGTCGCGGAGACTCACCGCCTCCCGGACAAAAGGTGGTCAGGTGAAGCTACCGAAGATGAGGGCGACAGGTTTCTTTTCGTTGAAGTCCGAAAGGCGCACAGGGTTTGAGCCGGTTGCATCTTGCAATTCGAAGTCGGGTGCGAGATCGCCAACTTTGGGAGCAAGGGGGCCATGGCGTTCGTGCCAGGTATCGGATTCATCACGGGTTCGAAAGGTTTTGGCCATAGGGTTCTCTTTTGTAGGTTCGTTGGTAGCTGGTTTATTCAGGTCCTAAAGGATATGTGTCGATGTCGTTTTCGATGGCTTTGAGGAGGATGCTGATTTCTTTTTTGTCGTCTGCATCCAGGGCCTGTTTGCCGGAGGGGGCACGTTCGGCAAAGGAAGTGAAGATGCCCCGGCGTTTGAGGATGTAGCGCATGAAGGCGTGGGATTCCAGATTGATCAGGGGCAGAATCCTGCGGTGGAGGTCCCGGGCTTCTTCTTCTTTGCCAGCCCACCAGAGTTCGAAGACTTTGCTGAGGACGTCGCCCAGTTCACAGGCGGGCATACAGCCGTTGGCACCCCGGTGCAGTTCTGTGGGGAGGAATTTTCCACCGGCACCTCCGAAGATGGTTTTGATGCGGTCGCCTACGAGACCGTGGACTTCGGCAATGTGTTTGGGGCAAGGGAGGCGTTCTTCTTTGATGTATTCGATTTGTGGGATTTCGTCTACGAGTTGGGCAATTTGCTGTCCGGTTAAGGGGGAGTAACCGTCTGCGTTCTGGACCATGATGGGTCCGTCGTACACACTGGCAAGGCGACGGAACATGTCCTGGGCCACGTCCGCATTGGTGCGCGCCGGGGCCATTGCGATGATGGCGTCTGCACCGGCTTCTCGGGCTGCACGTGCAAAGAGGAGAACCTGCGGGACGGAGACGCCGGAGCAACCGAAGACGACCGGGAGGCGGCCGTTTACTTCGTCCAGAACTGCGTCCAGGTTGCGGATGCGTTCTTCTTCACCCAGGAAGTAGAACTCTCCAACCATTACGGGCCAGACAATGCCGTGCTGCTTGCTTTTGCAGCAGAAGTCCGCTGCGGCGCGGAGATCCCGGGTATGAATTTCCAGGTTGTCCTTATACGGCGTGGGCAGCAGGCCGAAAAGGCCTTTGAGCAGATCGAATCTGGCCATGCAGGAGATCCTCCGTGGGAGAAGATTGACATTTGTTATTCTACTTCAAGCTGCTGGCCGTCTGGGCCGATTTGTCCGAAGTGTTTGTGGTAAAACTCGGGTCTGGACTGTGTGGAGGTTTTGAGCATTTCCCGGCAATCGTCCATGCGCTGGTCTGGTTCGAAAGGCCAGATTTTGTCCTGGAGCCGGGCAATGCCACGTTTTCCTTCCACGGCGTCGAGAATACGTTGGCGATGCCACCAGATGAGGGGTTCTGGTAATTGGGAAATGGAGAAGTATCCCAGATCCAGGACTTCGTTCGGGCAGGGTTGGAGGTGGTGGGTTTTGGGTGTGCCTGTAAAGAGTACGGCGTGGTCTCCGCCGTGGTGCCATTTGGTGCTGGAGTAGATTCCGACCATGCCGGTCAATTCGACTTGGATACCAGTTTCCTCAAAGACTTCGCGGGCGGCGGCCTGGGCAACGGTTTCTCCTGAGTCCACGCCTCCGCCGGGCAGGGCCCAGACTTCCAGGTCTTCGCGCTGAATCAGTAAGATTTTGCCCGCGTCCATGACGGCAACGCTGGCAGACAGATTTTGCATAGAACCTCCGGGATGAGTGTTGTTTGACCTTCTGAAGATAGGGAATATGCTACGGTCTATGCAAAGTGTTTATGGATCTCTCCGGAATACTAAAAAGTGGCGACCGGACAGGTCGCCACAAAGTTTTGTGAGAGGATCAAATACTTCATTGCGGATGGGAAGCCCGGAAAAGCCGGACTGGAGGTCAAATTCCGGAAAGCATTTTTGCGATTTCTTCCGGTTTCTTTCCTTCCAGGATGGCGGCCATACCGTGAACAATTGCGCGATATTTCCGAGAGGTGCTGGCCAGTTCTCTCTCGGCCTCTTTTTCAAGTTCGCGGATCAAGTCGTCTTGCTGTGTCTTTTCGGCGAGCAGTTTGAGTCCACGCTGGAATACTGGTTCGCGAATCCCTTCAAAAGCTGCGGCTGCTGCTACAATTCCTTCTTTCTGTATGATGGCCGCAAGATAGGGCATGAAATCTCGGATGGCTTTCTCTCGCGGGGTCCACGAGCCTCCATGGCGGTATTCTGCAATTTGAGTTTCGGCTGTCTCCTGGAGTGCGTTTTGGAATTGTTGCGACGTGGGGTTGCGCGAGGCCGAGCGGATGCGACCCAGCGTTTGCAATCTGAGGATCGTGCGCAAGATTTTCTTCTGGGCCGCTTCGATTTCCTCTGGAGAGGCAGATGTGTCTGCAATGAATTCCCGGACGATCCCCTGGACCCGTTCAGACATGTTCGCCATGACCCGTTTTTCGACCTTTCGGATCTCTTTTCCTTTTCCCTGGAGAGCCACGGCCAAGTCCTGGGTTTCTGTTTCTCGAAGCGTTTGCTGGATTTCGGCATTTTTCAAGAGTGCCCAATCCGCAAAAGATCGAATGTCGATTCGGTCCACGAACGTTTCATCCAGCCGTTTGTCGGCGATTGTTTTTTTTGCCATTGCCAGGATTTCCTTTCTGAGTTTTTGTCGTGCCCGGTAGAGTCTACCTTTTACAGCATCTGGAGAGATGCCAAGGGACTGAGCCACCGTTTCCACCCGTTCGTCTTGCAGGTAATACAGGACAACGGCTTCCCGGTCGTTTTGTGAGAGCCGGTCCAGGGCATGGGTGAGCTGGCGGTGGGTTTCATTCTTGAGGTAGAGATCTTCAGGTGTGAGTGTGTTTGCGGACAACGTGTCTATGTCGGCGTTTTCCAGTGGAAGGAGATTGCGTTTCCGCAATTCCATCCGACACAGATTGAGGATAATGGTGTGCAGCCAGTGCCGGAACCGGTTTCCGTCCGCCAGGGTATTCAGGCGGTAATAGGCGCGAATGAATGCTTCCTGGGCAAGATCTTCGGCCAGGTCGAAGTCGCCGGTATAGCTGATTGCGAGACCGTACACGGTGTTCCGGTATTTCGTAACCAGTTGCCGGTAGGCTTCCGGATCGCCGCGCAAGCTGCGCTGTACCAGATCCCGATCGTCCATAAGGTGTTCCCTCTATGAAAGGCCTTTCAATTACTAAGATGCGAGAGTTGGGATCTGGTTATGAAAAAATTGATGCAAATGCGAAAGGCCGGGGTGATTTTTGCCCCGGCCTTTCATGTCCAGCATTTTGATTGGATTTTTTCCCAGTTTCTGTAATAACATTTATCCAGGCGTTCGGCCGCTCGAAGATCTTCTTGCGCTTTTTCCCACCAGAGCCTGCACAGTTCGATGATGCGCTCATCGGGCATAAAGCACCTTGCCCTCTCTAAGTACGGGATGAACGATGGTGCCGACCAGATCGCCGTATCGTTCCACAAAAGCCCGGTCTTTGACGACAACGTCGATACCGATTTCAGGTCTATCAGGAAAATTGCGAAGCACACGGTAGGTTTTTCTGGTGATTTCTCGTGTATTTCGACCTGTTTCAACCTGAATGAACAAATCGATATCACTGTCAAACCCAGCCGTGCCTTTTGCCCGGCTACCAAAGAGGATGATCTTTTCAGGCTGGATAGCCTGGACAAGGTATTGAACCAGGCGCTGAAGCATTTGATTGTCTATATCAGTGATTTTCTTCTCGGCTTTGGTTGTTCTAATCATTGCTTGTCTCACACGGGTGTCATTTTGCGCAGGATTTCAATGTAGAGGCGATGACTGGGGCGCGGTCTGGAGGCCATTCCCCTTTTTCTGCCTGTGTTCTGGTCTGGATGGAATCGAAGAATTCCGTTATGGAGAAAATTTACCTCAAGTTACGTGGATCTGCAAGTAGAAGGTCGGCGGGGTTGTGTTTCACATGTGCAAGAACATACTTCGGACAAGCTGAAATTTCTGTGGTGACACGTTGAACAAAGAATTACGCTCATTCGTATTTATAAGTAAGAGAGGGAGAGACCGGTGGGACTTGAGACCGAAACAGCGCTTTTTAAAAAGGCACGCGTGGGAGACCGGGAGGCGTTTGATCGGCTTCAGGAAGCTCTGGAGTCTCAGGTGCGGCGTTTTGTCGCGCGGCTGATCGGTACACAGGGCATTAGAGATTGGCGAAGAGGCGATGAGAGGGAAAGGAAAAAAGGAAGAGGAGGGGTGATCGCAGGCGTGAGTTGTTGATCATAGGAAAGGCCGGAGATCTGGATCTCCGGCCTTTTTAGTTCTTCTGATTTACGCTCCGACTGATTTACCGGATTTTCACTTCCCGCCCTTTTTCCGCGGATTCGTAAATGGCGTCGAGCATTTTCTGAACCATCAGGCCGTGTTCTGCGGGGGCCAGGGTGGGTTTGTTGTAGAGGACGTGGTCGACGAAGTTGCGGTTCTTGACCTCGAAGAAGCGGCTGAACCCGCCCGCGTGCCAGTTGCCCGCGAGGTGGGC
>JAQCGA010000233.1 GCA_027619145.1 bacterium
TCGGGATTTTTGCCTTCAATGAGGTCCATGAGGCCTTCGAGTGCATCGCGGGTTTCGGTTTGGGTAAAGGCTTTTTCTACGGGGAGAAATCCTTGTTCGTGGAAACGCTGTACGTCTGCATCCGTGATCGTATCGAAGCTTTCTACGCCTGTTGCAATTTCGTGGTATTCATAGAGTTCAGGAGAATACCCTCCGTCATCTGCGTAGGCGTCGAAGCTGAGTCTTTCTTCGGTCTGGTTCATTGAATTCTACCTCTTCTATGGGAGAAGTGTGGCGAGAATGATGAATATAAAGCAAAGTTAGAGCATTTTATGGGTGCGTGCAACGATTTTGTCTGGCGTTAGATGCGGTATTTTTCGAGTTTGGATTCGACTACATCTACGCCCAGGCCGGGGGCCATGGGTACGGTTAGTTGGCCATTTTCAAATTTGAAGGGGTCGGACAGGATGTCATCTGTAAGACCGTGGTAACAGGTGTCGTTGGGGCCGGAGAAGTTGGGATTGGAAGCGGCCATGTGTGTGACGGCGGCGGTTTTGAGGCCGAGGTCGTGAGAGCAGTGCATGAGGCAAGGTACATTCCAGGGGGCTGCGGCGTCCGTGACCTGACGCACGCGAAGAAGAGCGCCGCAAGACGGAGTGTCTGGCATGAGCATGTCTGCGGCGTTTCCGGACAGAAATGTGCGAACGTTCTCCAGAGATCCGGCACCTCCGTTGATGAGGATCCCCATTTGGGTTTCATTGCGAATCTGGGCGAGGGTTTCGACGTTTGACGTATGGCAGGGATCTTCGAAGAAGCGGACGCCGAGATCGGTCATTTTTTTCATGATGTTCAGGGTGTCTTCTTTGGGGTACCCTCCGTTGGCGTCTGGGCGGAAGACAATTTCAGGTGCGATCTCTTTTTGTACGGCGGCGGCGATGTTCAGGTCCTGTTGGGGATCGATGCCAGCTTTGGTTTTGAGGAAACGAAAGCCCCAGCGGTCTATGTATGCACGAGCGGTTTCGGCGGATTGTGAAGGTTCTTTGAGGCCCATGCAGGCAGTGAAATCAATTTTTGTTCGGACGACGCCGCCCAGGAGACGACACAAGGGAAGGTTGGCGTGTTTGCCAATGAGATCCCAGAGGGCCATTTCGATGCCGGACATGGGCCCTCGGGCAATGCCTGCTTTTTCCATGCGGGTAATGGCGGTTTCGATGTCTGCGGCGTGGTGGCCAGACAGAACAGGCGTGGGATCGGTTTCAAACTGACCGATGCCTTCGCCCCAGCCAACGAGGCCGCTGTCGGTTTCAACTTTGACAATGAGGGCGGTAGCCCCCAGGGTTCCTTCACCGCCTTTGCGGCCAATATAAGGGCCTACGGGTGGGGCGTAGGGGATGAAGACGGAGGTGGCGGTGATGCGCTGGATGTGCATGGGGCCCTCTTCTTATGTAGAAAAGCTAAAGACAGAGTGTCGCGCAAAGGCGCAAAGACGCAAAGGGTACGTCAAAGGTGGTGTTATTTCGGGAAGTCGTCGAAGTCCCGGGCGGGATTATCGGTGACGGTTTGGGGTTGATAGAGTGGGGCGTCGGCTTCTACGAGATGGCCGTTGCCGAGGAGGATCTGGTTGGGGGTTTTGGGGGTGACGCGTTTGGGGTATTTTTTCTGGAGTTCCTCGGTTTCGCGTTTGCGGGCTTGTTCGGTTTTATCGAAATCGAAGTTGCGCAGGGCTTCGGTGCGGAGGGTTTCGAGTTCGGTGGCGACTTCGCCTGTGGCGCGGTTGGCCAGGTTGTGTTGTTCATCCGGATCTTCTTGCAGATCGAAGGCGAGGTCTTCGCAGCCTCGGAAGGCGACGTATTTGAAGCGGTCGGAGCGGATCATGCGGAATTCGGTGCCTTCACCCCAGCGGGGGGTGAGAGATTCGGTGATGACACCTGGACGTTGTGTGAGGGCCGGACAGGGTTTATTGTGGATGGCAGGTGAGAGATCGATGCCGTCCAGGCCTTCGGGTGGAGGAGTACTGGTGAGACCACACAAGGTGGGGAAGACGTCGGCCAGGCTGATGGGTGTGGTGATTTGTGAGGGCGATAGATCTCCGCTTCGGTGTTGTGGAAGGGAGACGATGAACGGGACGCGTGCAGCGGCTTCGTGCCAGGTGTTTTTCCACCAGAGGCCGTGTTCACCGGCGATTTCTCCATGATCTGAGGCGTAGATGACGATGGTGTTGTCGAGGAGGCCGTCCCATTCCAGGATGGAGAGGAAGTCGCCTATGGTTTCGTCCAGGTAGTCCACGCAGGCAAAGTAAGCTGCGCGGGCTTTCATCATTTCGACGTGATCGATTTCGTTGGTGCGGAAGCCTTTGATTGCGCCCAGGGTCATGGGGTGGTTGATCGTGTCTCCGGTGCGGCCAATGCGTGGAGGGGTGACGCCTTTGGGGTGATATCGTTCGAAGAAGCGCCGGGGGGCGGTGAGGGGGAAGTGCGGGCGACTGAAGGAGGCGTAGAGGAGCCAGGGGCGGTCCGGAGCGCGGTGCCGGTGTTCGCGGAGATAGGCGATGGACTCGCGTACGACCATTTGTTCCTGGAGGCAGGATTCGGGAATCTGGCTGATGCCGGCGTCCCGGGTGCGGGCGCGCATAGGATCGCTGGTTGTTTTTTCGAGGGGGTCTTCCTGGTGACTGCAGGGGCCGCCGAAGTCACCGTAGGGCCGGGCACCAAAACCGGCGTGTTGAAGGGCACCGCCCAGGTGCATTTTACCAATGGTAACGGTGTCGTATCCGTGTGCGCCCAGGTGAGAAGCGAATGTGGGTAGTTCAGGGTTTAATACGGAGTTGTTGCCCCATGCGCCGCAGCGGTGGGAATGCCTGCCCGCGAGCATGGAAATGCGGCTGGGGGTACAGAGCGGCATCTGGCAGTATGCAGTGCTGAAGTGTGCGCCGTTTCGGGTCAGGCGGTCCAGATTCGGTGTGCGACAGGGTTCACCACCGTGTTCGGGTTCCCGGGCAGAGAGGAAGCGGTGGCTGTGTTCGTCGCTGAGGAGGAAGAGGATGTTTGGGCGGTTGGGCATGGAGACCCCCAGAAGCCGAGTGGGTAAGCGACATACAGATCGGCTGGTTCAGGAATTATCATTGGCCGTAGGGGCGGGGCATGCCCCGCCCTGTACTCAGGAGCGCTGGTAGAGTGCGGTGCCGTAGAATTCGTAGGATGCGGCGCGGTCTGGTACGTCCACAACGTGTACGGTGAAGCGGGCGGGTACACCGTGTTCGGGCAGGTTGTCGCGGAAGAAGCCGCTATAGGCTCGGGAATACGCGGTGCGCAAACGTTCGAGTTCGGCGGCGTAGCCTTCCGGGTCTACGGCCGGGTTTGGAGATTTGGGGCGGCAACCGAAGGCGTGGATTTCGATGAAGTCTATGTCTTTGAGCGAATCGCAGATGTTGGCGTCCTGGAGCCATTTTTCCCAGCTTCGCAGGACGAGAGGGATTTCGCGATCCGGGTCCATGGTGACGAGTTCTTTGTGGCCGAGTACGTTCTGGGCGGAGTACCCGCCGGTGAGGCCAGAGAAATAGATTTTGAGGTCGCCGTCCGGTTGTTCTTCGGTGACCAGGGCGGAGAGGGTGGGATGATCTCCGTTGTAATAGTAAGTGAGTTTGCCGCGTTTTTTGATGTTGAAGGCCATGATGGAATCTCCTTATTCGAAAAACGAGTCAGAAACGGGATCACGAAAGGACACGAAAGGGTACGAAGGGACACGAAAGAAAACGAGAGGATACTAAATCTGGCACTGCCCTTTCGTTTGATCAATGAAGTTATTGCTTGATATTTCTACCAATGTAACCGCACGTGTTAAGGTGGGTCAACAAAAAACGAGGTCCGTTGTTGACAGGATGGGGTGACGGGGGTGTGTTTTTGTCAGTTGCTCACAGGGAGCCTCCGATCCTTCGTGACCGTGGTCTCTCGGCCCCTCTCCTGCAATGCGGGAGAGGGGTGCCCGGCTTTGCCGGGCGGGGTGAGGGCCTGATTGATATACAAAAAGCCTGCCGGTAAATATACCGGCAGGCTTTTTTATTTGTTTCGATCTGCGTTATCCAGCAAACGAAATGTCTACGGGAGGGCGCAGCTCGGCGCAGGTTTTGAGGGCTGCGTGGCCGGGGTGGTCCAGGAACTGTTGAAAGATTTCCGAATTCGGTTCTTCGTTGTTGTCGATGGCGACAAAGGCCTGCTGGGTGAGGTTGTAATCGAAGCGCGGTGCCCATTTGCGCGCACCCAGACGGGCGGTTGTGGAGCAGTTGTCGATCATGAAGGAGACGCCCTTGTAATGCATGTAGGGATTGAGGGAGTCTACCGCTTCGATAACCGATTCGTTGGCGATTTCGGAGTAGGAGTGGTTGTTCTGGAGCAGGACATCCACCTGGGCGACCATGGTGGCGCAGTACACACCGGCGGTGAAGGGGTTAACGGGGATCTTGTCTTCTTCCCGTTTGGCGCGTACGGTTTCGCCCACTTCCCACATGCGCGTGCCGTCAATTTTCCCCATGGGGAATTTGTCGTGGCGGCTGCAGGCAGAAACGACGCTGCGGATTTCGTTGCCGCTGGAGACTTCGCTGTAGATTTCCAGCAGGATGTCCATTGCGGGTTTGTAAGAGGCGCAATAGGCTTTCTTGAATTCGGCTTTCCCGGCATCGTCCAGGTTGTCGTAGAGGGCACGGATGCCGTGTCTGGAGATACATTTGGAAATGGGGCCGGTGATGGATTCGCAGGACTGGAGGAAGGCTTCTTCTTCGGTGAGGCCCTGGAAGGAGTAGCGGCGGTAGAGGCATTCTACAATGCCGTGGACTGCGCCCAACAGGATGCCGCGCTCGCCGAAGATGTCCGAGAGGTATTCTTTCTCGAGGGTGGTCTGGAAGGTGAAGGGTGCACCCAGAGCGACCGACCAGGCCAGGGCGTAGTCCGTGGCGCGGTCGTTGATGTCTTGTTCGATGGCGATGCTGGCGTTGATGCCTGCGCCGTTGACTTCCCGGCCCTGTTCGTAGAGGCGGCGCACGGAAGGGCCCATGCCTTTGGGGCAGACGGCGATGACGTTGATGTTGTCCGGGAAGGAGGCTCCGACGGTTTTCATGTGTCCCAGGAGGAAGCCGTGGGAGAGGCCTAAGGTAGCGCCGGGTTTCATGGCCTCGAAGACGCGCTCGAACTGGCCGGCCTGGGCGGCGTCTGAGATGAGGAGAAGGACCATGTCGGATTCGGAGATGACGCTGTACATTTCTCCGAGGGTGCCGTTGTCTTCGGTGAAGCCGGCGGCGCGGGCCTGCTTCAGGGAGCTGGAGCCTTCGCGCAGGCCAATTTTAACGCGGGCGGGGGTGCCTTCGAGGGATTCCCGCAGGTTCTGGGCCTGAGCCGGTCCCTGGGAACCCCAGCCGATGACGCCAATCTGCTGAATGCCGCTGAGTGCATTCGGGAGGCGGTCGAAGAGGTCCCGGCCACCGCGGACGATGGATTCTTTGGAGCCGGAGAGGTTGATGCGCTCCTGGTCGAAGGCGCGGGTGAAGAATTCGGAGTTCATGCGTATGTTCCTTTCGGGAGAGTGATGTTCCTGTTTCAATTTGATCAGGATAAGAATACGCGGAAAACTTATTGCAGTAAAGTGAATTAATTCGTATAGTTTGTTGCATAAAATGAAATAGGCATTTGCGAGGAGCGAGGAGGGGTGAGGAGAGCGCGGAGATGAATCTCCTCGCTGCGTATAGGAAGCCCGGGCAAGCCGGGCTATAAATTGTAGAGAAGGCTATGGATTTTCGAGATTTGAAATTATTTATTCATCTGGCAGATACGTTGCATTTTGGGCAGACGAGCCGGGCAGGCCATGTGAGTCCTTCTACGCTGAGTCGGGTGGTTCAGCGGTTGGAAGAAGAGGCGGGCTGTACGTTGTTTGAGCGGGATCGGCGGCATGTGCGGTTAACGGTGGCTGGAGGGCGGTTTCGGGTGTATGCGGCTGAGGCGTTGACCAACTGGCAACGGATGAAAGCGGATCTTGAGCAGGGTGCGGAGACGTTGCGTGGGGAGATCAGTTTGTATTGTTCGGTGACAGCAAGTTATAGTATTTTGCCGGATATTCTGACGGCATTCCGGCCCCGGCACCCGGAGGTGCAGATCAAGTTGATTACGGGGGATGCTGCATCTGCGCTGGATCGGGTGCAGGATGGTTCGGTGGATATTACGGTGGCGGCGCTGCCGGAACGGATTCCGGGAAATCTGGAGAGCCGTGTGGTGACGCATACGCCATTGCTGTTTATTGGGCCATCCAGGGAAGGACCGGTGAAGGAGCAGTTGCAGGGGCGGGTTGATTGGGGAGAAGTGCCCATGATTTTTCCGGAGTCTGGACTGATTCGGACGCATCTGCGAGATTGGTTTCGAAAGAAGAAGGTACGGCCTCAGGTGTATGGGAGGGTGTCTGGACACGAGGCGATTATTTCGATGGTGAGCCTGGGGTTTGGCGTGGGGGTGATTCCAGAGCTGGTGTTGGAGAAGAGTATGATTAAGACGGATGTTCAGGTGCTGGATGTGCGGCCTGCGTTGCCCGATTTTTGTGTGGGGTTCTGCGCGAAGAAACATATGTTGCAGTCCCCGGTGATTCGGGCGTTCTGGCATACGCTGGACGACGTTTAATCACGAAGGGTGAAGCGGTGGTGATGTCAGGTTTTTCGTAGGGGCAGGC
>JAQCGA010000234.1 GCA_027619145.1 bacterium
ACACCGCTCAAAGAACCTTTGCCTTTGAAATTGGCTGCATAGTTGTAATCGCAAGTGAAAAGTGTCAAATATTCAGCTCTGTATAATCTAAGCTATATCGGCCCGGAAGCCCTGATCAGCATCTGGCTGGTCCCCCAAATTTTGCGCCGGTTCCCCAGCCAGGAATAACGAATAATTACCGGAGCCTCCCAGCAAATTCTGTATATGAATAAAGGGCTCCGGAAAATGTATCCGAAGCCCCCTTTTGCTGCAAAATTACCCCACGGAAAAAACACTTCCTACCCCTTATTCGCCCACCAGCTCACACACATCTTTTTCTTTTGTGCATCCTTTATTCTATTGCTCTTCGATACGTCCAGTTGAATAAGGCGTTGAACTCCACCTCTTGCAATTCCTGGAGTACCTTACGCTCCCCCTCCGTGCCATCCTGGTTACAGGTTTCACACCAGTCCACAAAGTAAATGGGGTCCCAGGCACCACGTGTCTGGAGATAGCGCAGAAAATCAAACGCCTTCTCTCTGGCCTCGCCGTATTCCGGAATCTGGAGCACACGCTGAAGCAGAAGAACCGCTTCCTTCTGGATCTCCGCCAGAACCGGCAAGTCACCGGCTTTTCGGAACCAGCCTCGGGCATTTTCAAAATCCGGTTCCCGGCGGTGCATCACGCCGTGCCAGTACCTCGCCTCGCCGCAATCCGAGCGCGTTCCAATCTCCTGGCAGATGGCGTGGCAAACCTCCAAATCGTCGTTCTTCTCGTTGAGCCCCGCCAGCACCAGTTGAGCAAACAATTCTTCGCAGGTACCAGCAAATAAATTTTTGGTTTCGGCGGCACCCAGGTACGATTTCAAAAACCCATATCGAATGCCTTCCGGAACCAGCGTCCGAGGTGCGCCAGCAACGGCACCCTGCCTCTGTCCATCTGCATTCCACACCGCCAGATCCTCGTCCAGCAAGTCCAATATACCGCCTTTAAAAATCAGGCGCACCGCATATTCCCACAAAACCTCATCCACATTTCGAAATACGCCCAGCTTCGCAAAAACCTCCTGGCGGACCATAACAGCCCCCGGCCCCCAGGGCGGACGTAACAAACATCCAATACGAGCGCCATACGCACGAACCGCGCCAAAATCCAGCGAACGAGTCTTCCCCTGAGGATCGCGAACGGTCATAGAATGCACGCTTGCCGCAGCAGAAGCGGTTTCCTGCAACCGGAAAACCTGACGCTCAATTTTGTTTCCGTCCCAAATCACGCCAGGTTCAACCTGGAGCACATAACTACCCTTCGCGCTTTCTCGGGCAGCATTCAACGCAGACGTATGCGCTCCAGGTTCTCCGGGCACATGCTGCACCTGAGTAATCGAAATCAGAGAAGATGGATACGTCTGCGAAGAAATCCCGTGCAGCGTTTCCTGCACGGCAACATCATTTGCCTGTCCCGCTGGTACTGCAAAAAGAATCGATACAGTCTCCTCCATCGTACGTCAACCTTTCAAGAATTCCACCAGCATACGCTCGGTTCTCTGGATCAATTTTCGCTCTCCGGGAGTGCACGCCCAACGAGCCCACGCACCTCGAGAGGCCCCATTTGCAACAAACGATCAATACCAATTTCACCGGCCAGAAACAGTTGTGGACACTCTTGTGCGGCCAGTTCATAGGCTTCCTGCACATCGTAATCCACGCCCCGCAACCTGTACATATGGCCCAGGCTTTCCAGGCGTCCACTCCTCCGCAGGGAATTCGTCACCCCCATCTTGAAATAATACAACCGCCGGTCCTGGCTACTCCCCCACAACAAGCCACCCGGGTCTGGAACGCTTCCCATCGCTTGCGCCAGCTCCTGTTGTAGAGATTCCAATTCTCCATCGAACACTTGCAACAGGCACCGAATCACTTCTTTTTTTTCTTCTCCGGCATTGCCTTGAAGCATATCCTGCAATACCAGGCTGGCCTTCCCGCACAGTGTATACCGTTCCCTCCGCCCCTCGCCAAACAAGTTCACTTCTACAGTTTCAGCCCGCTGTGACAGCGTTTCAATATCCAGGAACTCATCTCCCACACGCTCGTAGTCGTCGTCATAACGCGCAACCTGAATGCCCACCAGCAGCGCCTGTTCCAGCAACTCACGGAGACCATCTCCAGATCGGTACACCGTGAGCCTGCCCTCCAAAGGTGCTCCATCCACCTCTTCCGCTTCGACAGCCAGACCCATCCTTCTCAACTCTTCCTCTGCAGTTTCTCGATCCACCCCCAGCCGCTCCATCAGCTCATAAACCACTTCGCCCAGCACCACAGGGCGGCCTTTCAGAGCCGGAAGCTGCAAAGCCTTCGACGCCGCTTCGCCCACGCCAGAGGCATACCGTTTTGACTCGGGCACAGCAGACCGTTTCTCCTGAGAAAAACGACCACTGGTCAGGCGAAATATAAGGAACCCGATCAACAACAGAACCAGCGCAATCGGCAGCATTTCCGGCACACCTCCTATGCTCTAAACAACTCGCCCATACGCCGCCCCAAAAATCGGCCGGCCAGAAACAAACTGGCCATCAGCAACAACATACCCAGCATACCCATCGCGCTGGCCAGATAGGGGCCATCCGCAATACGTCCCATAAGAGCATAAATCGCTTTGGTAATTGGATAGTACTCATCCTTCATCGCCAGAATCAAACTGTCACTGACTTCCAGCATAGCAAACGAAAAGCACAGAATCCCACCCGCCACCAGATTCGCCAGAATCAGCGGGAAAGTGATTTGCCACATGGTACGAAATCGGGAAGCACCCATATTTTGCGCAGCCTCTTCCAGGGCAACACTTGTCTGCTGAAACCCTGCGTACGCGGAACGGACCATGTAGGGCAACCGGCGCACAGCATATGCAATCACCAGCAGCGGAACCGGATTGTGTCTGGCATCCAGCATCGTACCTGAATAACTGGCCAGGTACCCAAAAGCCAGTACCGGCCCCGGCAGGGCCAGCGGCAGCATCGCCACCGCATCCATCACGCCCTTAAACGGAATGCGCGTGCGTGAAAGCAGATAGGCAATGGCTACGCCCAGAACCACATCAACCAGAGTGCTCATACAACTCAACATCAAACTCATCCGGATGCTGGAAGCCGCTATGGGGTGCTCGAAAACCATTCCATAATACCGGCCCGTCACTTCTTGCGGCAAAATAGACATAAACCATTGCTCGGAAATCGACGTCAAAAATACGCTCAGATGGGGAATCAATGCAATCCCCGTAAGCGAAAACATCATTACATAAATCAACACCGTCAGCCCGCGCGAAGCCGGCCGAGCAGCCGAACTCACATGCCCCCGGGCAACCATCTCGTATCGGCGGTTGCCCAGCAGAGCCTTGGACAAATAAAAGAACAAAACGGTTAACAACAGCACAAAAACAACAAGCGCGTAGGCCATCGGGTTTTCATTGGTGTCAGAAATCGAATTAAAGATTTCCACCATAACCACCTGCCGGTAGTTAAAAACCAGCGGTGTCCCCAAATCCGTAAAGGCCCAGATGAAAACAATAATCGCCCCGGCAAAATACCCCGGAAGCATCAGCGGAAACGTGATGGTACGAAACAGGCGGAATCCACGGCTGCCCATATTTCGGGCGGCCTCTTCCAGGCTCGGATCAATGTTCGCCAGCGCCGCCGCCACATTCAAAAACATAATCGGATAAAGATGCAACACTTCCAGAATGACGACACCGACAAACCCACCTCCACCAAACCAGTCGACAGGCTGGTCGATCAGACCCACCTTGATCAGGAGCAGGTTAATGGACCCGAACCGGGCAAACATTTGTTTCATGCCAATTGCGCCGACAAAAGGCGGCAAAACCATAGGTACCAGAACCAGACCGTTGAGCAGCCCCTTTCCCCGAAAGTCATACCGCACCAGAAAATGTGCAATCGGCAAGCTCAGCAATGTGGTGGCCAGCGTAGTTACCATGCCCAGCCGGAAGCTATTTAGAATAACTTCTCTGTACACGGGGTTGGTGCCCAGCAATTCAAAAAAAACCAGCGAGAATTCACCATCGATAATCACAGACTGCACAATGGCGTACCAGAGGGGATAGAATAAGAACAAAAGAAAAAAAACCGCCAGAACCCCCAGAAAAACCAAAGTGCCTGCGCTGAGATCGTAGCGCTTCATCACAAAGATTCTCCCTCGTCCGCCAGAACCACCACCGCATCTGAACCAAAACGCAACCGCACGCCATCTCCAATTTTCGCACGCTGTGTCAGCGGATTGTGCTCGATCAGTTTCACCTGTGTACCGCCTACCAGATCTACAATATACTGTTCCATTTCCCCCAGATAGATCACGTTATATACCTGCCCGGACACCACATTTTCTCCTTCGGCAGGCTCGCCCTCCAGAAAAGAGATCCCTTCCGGGCGCACGGCACACAACACCCGATCCCCTTTCTGAATCCCGCTGTAGGCCATGCGCCCAAGCACCCTGCCCAGCGATGTTTCTACGCGCACCTCCTCGCCTACCTCCGTCACCTCACCGGGCAACAGATTAATCTCACCAATAAAATCCGCCACAAACCGATTGTCCGGCCGTGTGTACAACGCCCGAGGGTCGCCCACCTGCATGACCTGTCCACTACGCATCACTGCCATGCGACTGGCCATCGCCAGAGCTTCTTTCTGATCGTGGGTCACATAAATCATCGTGATCCCTATTTCTCGGTGCAACGTCTGGATATGCTCACGCATTTCCAGGCGCAACCGCGCGTCCAGATTGGACAACGGTTCATCCAGCAATACCACATCGGGCTCCACCACCAGCGCGCGGGCCAGGGCCACCCGCTGCTGCTGGCCACCCGAAAGCTGGTTTGGCGAACGCTGGGCATATCCTTCCATTTGTACCATTTCCAGCGCCTGTCGCACTCGCCGATTTCGGTCTTCCATAGGAATCTTGCGTATAGCCAGGCCATATTCCACATTTTTCCACACCGTCATATGCGGCCAGAGCGCGTAGTTCTGAAATACCATACCCGTATTGCGCTCGTTCGGAGGCACTTCAGTCACATCCCGGTCATCAAACAAAATTCGACCGCTCTCCGGATAATAGAATCCGGCCAGCAACCGCAACAACGTGGTTTTACCGCAACCAGAAGGGCCCAAGAGAAAAAAGAACTCGCCTTTCTCAATTTCCAGGCTCACCCGGTCCACTGCCACTACGTTGTCGAAACGCTTCACAACGTTTTCCAGCTTCACACCCACCATGGTCCACTCGCAAGATAAAATGGTCCACCGCCCCTTTCAGTTGGGCGGCCATTATAGATACCCCAAATTAGAACCAGCGTTTTTTCTTTAACACTGCCAGTATAACAGCCAGCACAACAACCATACCACCCAGCACCTCAAAATACCCCTGCCGCCACCCCAATTCGGGCACATGCGAAAAACTCATCCCGTAAATCCCCGCAATGAACAACAGTGGCAAAATGGATGCGACGACAACCGAAAGCGCCCGGGTTGCGCCATCCGTACACCGGGCCATCAAAGAAAGGCAGGTCTCAGAAATACAGGTTAACCGATGTTGGAGAAACTCGGTTGCATGCGAAACCCGCACCAGGCGATCGGACAGATTTCGAAAATACACCCGATTCTCGTCGGAAATCCAGGAGACTTCGCCCTGCCCCATCGGGGCCAGGCAACCGCCGGCAAGTTTGGCAACTCGGCTGAAATGATATGCTTCCTGTCGCAACTTTAGAATCTGCTGAACATGGATTTCTTCTGGAAGTTGAGAAAGTTCGCCCTAAACAGCCTCAACCCGTTCTCCAAGTTTTTGTAGCGCAGGCGCATAATTGTCAATCATCGCATCCAGAATACCGTGCAACAACCAGTCTGGGGAACGCAACAAAGAACCGGGATTTTTTGCAACCTGCCCTCGTGTATCAAAAATGCCCTTCACATGGGGTTTGTGATGGGAAACCAGATAATTCGCCCCCACAAAAAAATCCACTTCATCTGTAACCAGTTCTTCACCCGCTCGTTTCTCGTCAACCGCGTGAAATGTAAGAAACGTGTACCCGTCGTACGGGCTGATCCGGGGCAGCAGGTCCGCTTGCATGCACTCCTCTACAGCCAAAACGTGGAACCCAAAAATTCCCCCTAAAACGCCGATTTCTTCATCTGTGGGGTCTTCCAGGTCCATCCAGATCATACGACCCCGGTCCGCAATATGCCGGGACAATTCCGCAAGGCCAGGGGTTTCCATTCTCTTTGATTCTTTGGAATACGAAAAAATTCGAATCATCCTTGCTCCCTTGAAAAGCCCATTTCCAAACGGGCGCTTATCTGGTTTTCGTGCGCCAGAAATACAGCCCCATCGCACCTGCGATCCCTATTGGAAACAAAAGCGTCAGCCAGTCCAACAACCGCAGGTAAAACCGGTTGCTATGTTCTCCATATTTCTCACGCGCAAACTCTGTCCAGGCAGCCAACGTGCGGCTCCGCAACTCCGGGGACCGCCAGCGTGTACCCAGAGCCAGAGCCTCCGCCTCCGAAACCGGAACCGCCGATAGACGCGCCACCTCTTCTGGGGTTACGCCGCCTTCCATGGCCTCTTTCCAGGCTTGCTGCAACTGCGCATGCGAATCGA
>JAQCGA010000235.1 GCA_027619145.1 bacterium
TGGCCGGCGTGGGCGGGTGAACAGGCCAACCCATCGCTGCATTGATGTTTTCTACGGCCAGGTCAATGCCGTACACACGTTTGACCAGAGGCTGGATGCAGTCTCCGCCCATGCGGGCACCAATTTCTACAAGGCGAGGACCATCGGGCGTGATTTTGACCTCGGCGTGGATGCCAGAGTTGACCAGACCCAGAGCGGCGGCGCCTCGGGTGACCATATCTCGAATGTCCTCCTGCACCTGGGCAGGAAAACGCGAAGGTGTGCATTCGCCGCGTTCAATAAAAAAGGATTCGGACATCTTGGCTTTGTCTATGATGGCATAGAGGGTAACGTTGCCGTTTTGCATGACGCCTTCCACGCTGACTTCCGGCCCGGAGAGGAATCCTTCCAGGAGAAAGCGTGTGGGAGGATAGGGATAAATACTATCCTGAATGCGTACTACATGGCGAATTTCCCGGTAGCGTTCCAGGGCCTGTTCTACGGTGTCCACGCGAGTGACCCATTCGCTGTCTGCGCCCCATTCGGGTTTGAGGACAGCGGGCAGGCCAATTTCGCGACAGGCGTTTTCCAGGGATTCTTCGTCTGTGATGAGACGAAAAGAAGGGACGGGCACGCCGGCCTGCTGAAAGGCTTCGCGCATGTGGTACTTGCTGCGGGCGTTCATTGCAGCAGTTACGCTGTTTCCGGGCAGGCCCAGGTGCTGTGAAATGCAGGCACAGGTGGGTACATCTTCTTCCCAGAACGTGACTACGCCGTCCAGGTGGACCTGTTCGTGCAGGTCTGCTGCGAGAGAAAGGATTTCAGAGAGGGAACGACCCCGAGTATAAAACGACTGTTTTGTATAATCGTCGGCCCAACTGGGCCCGGGGTTGAAGAGATAGATGTGGATACCAAGTGCGGAAGCGGCCTCAAATGCAAGGCGCTTTTTGGGGGAACCGCTGTGTACAAAAAGCAGTTTGGGGGAAGAAGAACCAGTATCTGAAGACGGGTTTTCGTTGCTCATAGTATCTAATGACCTCCATAGGGAAGCAAGGTGAGTGTGATGTTAGAAAAACGGGTTGGGTGAAGAATGTTGGTCTGCATGTCACAAATCCTTGGGTTGAAAATCTGTCTCACGCAAAGGCGCAGTCGAAGGCAGGAGCCGGAGACCGCCTGCCGAAGGCAGCCCCGAAGGGGCCGGTGCAGGATGCGCCGAGCGCACGACGCAAAGGGTGAAGCGATGCAGTTTCGAAGGTTCAACGTGAAAACGCAGCGCAAATATGATTCACTAATCCACAAGGCAAATTCGGTACCATTCGAATATTGGGCTTTTATTCTATGTTTTTTTAGAAGCTGGGTAGACCAGGATGACAGAATAACGTGACACCAGGTCTGGTGTGCGACAAAATGTCGCAGTACGGAATTCCCATAAAAAAACCGCACTGCTGATCTGGGAAAGATCCATACAGTACGGATGTTCTTTTTGAAGGAACAGATCCGCCGCACTGTCGAATATTCCCGTAAGGGTTATGCGGCGGGGTGATAACAAAAAGCCGCACAGCCGAAGGTGTTGCATCGAGTGTGCGGCTTATATAGACAACGTGGCCGCACTCTCGAACAGGACGGAATACAAAATTGAAACAGTATCCGAAATATTCGACTCCAGGAGCCAGGTTTAATACGGCTGCCGGAGAGAGCTTCGTTAGTGCGGCTATCCTTAGGTAGAAGGTGCGCCCGAAATCCGCTTCACCAGCCCCAAGCGCCCCTAAATGAGGACCCGTTCCTTTGCGTCCTACACTTTCGTGTAGTTTGCTTGATCGAAGATCTGCGCAATAATAACAGGTTTTTCTGCTTCCGTCAAGAGGATATTTTTAAACGAGCTATTTTTGTTTTTTCTGGATGTACTCCACGGCTGCTTCCAGCACACCCAGACCTTCGTCGAGTTGTTCATTCGGGATTGTTAACGGTGGAAGCAGACGGATACAGTTGCTGTAGAGGCCGGCGCGAATCAGCAGGAGGCCCTGGGAAACGGCCTGGCGAAGGATCTGCAAGGTTTGTTCGGGTGCCGGCGTTTTTTTTGCGCGGTCCAGCACGAATTCCACAATGCGCATCGCACCCAGACCTCGGGTGTCTCCAATGAGAGGGTACTGGTCTTTCCACCGGTCCAGGGTATGGGCAATGCGTTCGCCGAGAGATTCGGCCTGTGCGAGAAAGTCCGGACTGGAGACCTGTTTTAAAGTTTCCAGGGCGGCGGCGCAGGCTACGGGGCTTCCAGAGAATGTGCCACCCAGGCCGCCGGGGTGGGCTGCGTCCAGGATTTCTGCGCGGCCGGTTACAGCGCTTATGGGCAGGCCGGAGCCCAGGGATTTGGCCGTGGTAATAAGGTCCGGTACCACGTTGCTGTGTTCAATGGCAAAAAGCCGACCTGTGCGGGCAAATCCGGACTGGATTTCGTCTGCAATAAAGACGATGCCGTGTGTGTCGCAGAAACTGCGGATTTTTTCCAGGAAGGGATGGGGCATGGCAATGAAACCGGCTTCGCCCTGGATGGGTTCAATGAGAACGGCGGCCACAGCCGAAGGATCCACCTGGGTAATGAAGGCGTTCTCGAACTGCCGGATGCAGAAGTCTGTATATTGCGACTCGTCCATTGAGGAGGGTCTGTGATAGGGGTAGGGTGCAGGCAGGCGGTAGATTTCCGGGGCGAACGGACCAAAGCCTTTTTTGAAGAGGCCATATTTGCTGGTGAGGCTGAGCGTAAGGAGGGTTCGGCCGTGGTAGGCACCTTCGAAAACGACAATGGCTGCTCGGCCCGTGTAGACCCGGGCGAGCTTGACTGCGTTTTCCACGGCTTCGGCACCAGAGTTTCCCAGGAGCGTTTTTTTGGGGAAGGTTCCGGGGGTGAGTTCGTTGAGGCGTTCGGCCAGAGCGACATAGGGTTCGTAGGTAGCCACCAGCGCACAGGCGTGCAGATATTTTTCGGCCTGGTCCTTGACGGCCTGGACCACTTTGGGCGGACAGTGGCCAGCGTTGAGCATGCCAATACCGCCGACCAGGTCGATGAGGGTGTTGCCGTCCACATCGTGAACCAGAGCACCTTCGGCGCGTTCAATGACAACGTCTGTAGAGCGGGCCAGGCCAGAGGGAGTAGCGGCTTCTCTGCGGGCGAGGAGTTTGCGACTTTTGGGGCCGGGAATTTCGGTGTTCAGGCGAATGGCGCTCATGGCGTTCTCGAAATAAAAAGGTGACAAGTTGTCGTTGCCGGAGGCAAATTTACGGGGTTGGCTTTACCCCACCTGTTTGGCCGCATCCAGAACAATGAGGATGCCGGCATTGCCGCAGGTGGGATCTTTGACGTAGTTGGGCACAAGCGCACGGAGTTCAAAACCGATGCGTTGTTGTGCTGAAATTGTAGGATCTGTACATTCGCCGTTGAAAAGCTTCTGGTAATATTCCTCCACAGTCATCTGATCCTGGACCGAGCTGTACCCGTTCATCATGCCAACGGTAACCTGGCCTTTCAGGCCCAGTTCGCGTACGGTGTGTTGCCGGGCAGCGTACAGGGCACGCCCAATGCCCTTGCGCCGGTGCTGGGGGTGGGTGCCAATATCTGCGCCGTAGAGCCAGGCGCCATCCGGCTGGTGCGAAGTGAGCCAGCCGCCCTGAATGAGATCTGCAAAGGTGTGGTTGATATGGTCGAAATCGAAGTGGAGGCGGATGGAGGAGGTCATGCCAACCACGGATTCCCCATCCAGAGCTACGAATTGACCCTCGGGAAACAGCTCGATGTGTTTGAGGTAATGGGCGGCCTGGAAGCGCTCTTCGGGTGCCAGCGTAGGGAAAACAATCTCCTGGAGTTGTTCGAGTTGCAGGGCGTGTTCGGGGCGGGTGGATGCAATGGTAATGCCGTTTTCCAGGGTGCGTTTGTACATGGTGCTTCTCCGGTTCGAGTCAAGAATGACCGTTGTCTCTCCACATCAGCAGGCACTCTCTGCTATTCTTCAGGCCGAAACAGAACTGGCGCTGGTCTGTAAATCCATCCAGCCATTCGCGGCGGATGGCCAGATTGGGATCGTTGCCAGATCGACGTTTCAGGACGCGTACATTGTCTTCCATATCATCTTCAAGCGCTTGCCTGCGGTAAGGATCAAAGACGTAAATCCACTCTACGTCGGCCTTCAGGGCGAGAACGAAGTGTTCTTCGGCGTGTTTGAGCAGGATATTGCACAACGCCACGCCGCCGGAGTTGAGGCAGGTTACAATTTTATTGCCCTGGCGAAGGTGTACCTGGTCAAATTCCAGGTATTCTGTGCCTAAGGAGAACCGGCTGGTTTTGTAGGATGCCAGCCAGTTGCTGAGCAGTTGTACTGCGAACCGACTGGTGCCACCTTTGCCAACGTCTTCGTCATTGACGATTTCATCCAGGCTGTAAATGAAGATGTGCCGAATGATCATGGGTGGGATGTCGCGGCGGTCGAAGAGGTGAATGAGCCCGTTAATCATGACGGTGGGGACGCAGTCGTATTCAGAAATCTGGTAGCGAAACGGAATTTTCATAACAGAAATTGGCCCAAACTGTGTAAGAAGGAAGGCGTTGTGTTCGATGTTTCGTAAGTAAAGATCATACTGAAACAATTGGAGAAAGTCAATAAGCCGAAGACGGGGTCAGTTTCTGGGGTTTGCACATTCAGGAGGTGCGGGTTATCTTTAGAGATTGTTGGCCGAGTGCAGGATTCTGTTAACCACAGGTAGAGAGGCGGATGGGTGACACTTTTTCAGGCGGTGGTTCTGGGGCTGGTACAGGGTATATCGGAGTTTTTGCCCATTAGCAGTTCGGGGCATCTTGTACTGGGGGAGGCTTTGCTGGGCGTACCGGCGGGTGATCTTACCTTTGAGGTGTTTGTACATTTTGGCACGTTGCTGGCGGTGTTGACGGCTTTGCGCGGACGGGTGTGGGTGCTGGTACAAGGTTGTTTTCGGCGGGAGGCTGCCGCTTGGCGGATGGTGCTGTTGTTGGGGCTGGGTACGGTGCCGGCTGGCATGATTGGCATTTTGTTTGAGGATGCTCTGGAGGTTATGTTTTCCAGTCCGGCGGCGGCTTCGGGTTGGCTGCTGGTGACTGGGGTTGTATTGTGGAGCACCCGATTCAGACAGGGGAGCCGGGAAGAGGTTGGCTTAAAAGATACAATATTAATTGGATTGGCGCAGGCATTTGCGATTTTGCCGGGAATTTCGCGTTCGGGAATGACCATCAGTATGGGGCTCTGGCGTGGTCTGGATGGACGAGAGGCGGCTACGTTTTCGTTTTTGCTGTCTATCCCTGTAATCCTGGGGGCAACGGTGCTTAAGGTGGGAGAACTGGTGGTGCATCCACCCGCACAGGAGGCGCTGGTTGCGTTGGGTGCAGGGACGGTAGCGGCATACATTTCGGGAATACTGGCCATTCGCTGGTTGCTGGCTCTGTTGCAGGGAGGGCGCCTGGATCGGTTTGCCTATTATTGTTGGGCGGTTGGGGTATTGGGATTGGGAATGTTCTGGTTGTAAAATGGGGAAGGCTCGAAGGGAAGGAGCAGGAGATATGGAGTGGTGTGGATCAGGGGAGGCGCAATGGGTTTTGGGTAGGAGGTGGTTCTGGATAGGGGTTGTTGCTCTGTTTCTGTTCTGGGGCTGTGGAGAAAAATCCGTGGGTCTGGATGCAAACGAGCTTTCAAATATGCTGTCTCTGACAAACGTGAGCAAACAACCGATTCCAGACGTGCTGAACACATCTCAGGTTGCCGGGGTGGTGATTGATGTGGATGTGGTTCAGGTGGGAGATTTTCCGATCCTGGTGCCGTTTTTGATACGGTGGCAGATTCGGGATGCGCAGGGAGAGGTGCTGGGAGAAACCACCCGGCGTTTTGAGAAGGATCTGGCACCTGGAGCCCGTGTTCACACAACGCTGCGGGTCACGTTTTTAGCCCGGCCGAATTTGGGTGGATTGCAGGATCTGGTGACGTTTGACCCGCTGCCGAGATGAGGGTGGCCAGGAGAATGTGCGGGAAATTTTGGTCCAGAAAAGGCTTGATCGGGTACCGAGAATATGGTATTATGGGTGGCCAATTTTGCGCGATTGAAATTGAAAAATTACATTCATATTGTTGCACTAGAACAGGGATATATGATATATGGAATTATATTTAATTCGCCACGGACAGTCGTTTAACAATGCATTGAAAGATAGCAGTCAGCGGGTGTGTGATCCGCCTTTGACGGAGATTGGGGTGGCGCAGGCCGAGCGGGCAGGAGAATATTTGAAAGCGGCCTCGGCTGCACCGGGTTCGCTGGAAGTGGCTGCGGATGTGCAAAATAAAACTGGGTATGTCTTTACTCGAATTTTTTGTAGTGCCATGCTACGGACCTTGCAGACGACGTTGCCTATTGCAAGGGCATTGGATATGCGGCCCGAGATCTGGCTGGATGTGCATGAAGAAGGCGGTATTTGGCGAGATGCAGGAGATGGGCAGGGACCGATTGGGTATTCTGGTCTGGTGCGGGGAGAGATTGAGGCGCAGTTTCCGGGATTTGTGATTCCGGACGAGATTACAGAGAAAGGCTGGTGGAACCGCCCGGCAGAGACAAAAGAGGAGTGGACGGTTCG
>JAQCGA010000236.1 GCA_027619145.1 bacterium
TTGTGGCAATGGGGCCAGGCAGGGCGTAGCCCATGGCCAGGGCGTCTGCAAACTCCTCAATGGTCATCCAGCCGTGAACGTCCACAACTTCTTCTTGGACAAGCGGAATCATGGAAGGACCACCGCCGTATGCAAATACACCGACTTTTGTAAATGAGACAAAGATATCCAAGAGTTTCATGCCAGATCTCCCTCGGGTGTCCGTTGCAGGCTGAATGCAAAAAAAATGGTATAAAACAGGGTAAAATATAGTATAAGGCTCCCCTTCACACAAGGCAATTCGGGAATTGAAGAAAATGGCTTCTGGGCGTGCTGTTCCAGGGTGCCGCCCTATTTTACAGTAGTTTTTTTGTCAGATTTGTTTACATTAAAATAATTCTTGACCATTCACCGGGTACTGTATGCCCCCTGCCAGGAGTGTGGATTTTATGGGAAACGAGAACCTTTCGGACGACGACAAGAGGAAATTTCGGCGCCTTCGGCTCGACCTTCCCATTCAGGCTCGGTTGGGTGCCGGCGATCATCTGGACCTGGACATTGTGGATATTAGCGCCACGGGGATGCAGGTGAGAACCGAAACGTTCGATGTGTTGAAAAACGGATTTGACGCCCAGAACAACGAAGCGATTTTTGAAATTCGTATTTCGGCCCGCCTGACCTGGGCGCGTCCGGACCCCGACGGTACTTTTGTGACGGGTTGGGAGTTCAATCGAGACGAAGATGAGCCTCGGATTGGCTGAGATTCCTGGCGCTCAGTGCCCGGTTTTGGGTGTGATTTGTCGTTGACAAGCAGGGGGCTTTTCCCTATACTTCGTCCGGCTTCACCCGGTGTATTTCGGCGGTGGAGAGCCCTATGTCCGCATCGCTTACGAAGTTAGAAAAAATTTGTGCGAAGAATCCTACGTCGATTTTGTTTGCGCGGCTGGCGGATGAGATTTTGCAACAAGGGGATGTGCGGCGCGCCAGCGAAGTGTGCAGGCAAGGCCTGCGGTATCGGCCTTCTTATGTGACGGGCCATGTTGTGATGGGCAAGTGTTATCTGGCCGCTGGCCGGGTGGAAGAAGCTCGGCAGGAATTTCATAAGGTATTGCAGCTCGATGCTGACCACGTGGCGGCATTCTGGCATTTGGGCCAGATTGATCTGGAGATGGGGTGGGACGAGCTTGCCTTGCGGAATTTTGAACGGGCTTATGTGTTGGATCCGTTCAACGAGCAGCTTGCGGCTCAGGTTGAATCACTCCAACGGGTAGCGGTTGGTGCAAGTCCTGAAGTGCTGAATGAAGAAGAGCCACAGGCCGAGCTGGTTGTTTCGGAAGAGGTAGAGACCGAGGATCCGGTTGTTTCGGTTGATGTTGTGAAAGAGGCCGAGCAGGCCAGAGGCACAGAGGTACTGGCCGATCTGGTAGAAGAGCTGGATACACCGGCGTCCGAACCAGAAGATGTGGCGGAAGAACAAACAGAGAAACCCCCGGAACCGATTGCCACGTCTACTCTGGCCGAACTCTATGCGGCGCAGGGGTTGATCCGGCAGGCGGTTGGAATCCTGGAACGGGTTGCCAAACGCGACCCACAGAATGAGCAGGTGAAGGCACGCCTGGTCGAATTGCAGTCTTCAAGCGCGGGCCAGGCGCGGTGAATGTCGATAGAAGCGGAGGTTGTGCAAGACTATGGTTTCTACATCTGAATTTCGAAATGGGATGGTGATACGGATTGATGGGGATCTTTATTTCCTGGTAGAATTTGATCCTTTTAAGCCCGGTAAAGGGGCGGCTGTTGTCCGGACGCGGTTGAAGAAGATCAAAACCGGCACGGTGATTGACCGGACGTACCGATCCGGAGATAAAGTAGACGACGTGCGGTTGGAGCGGCGGAAAATGCAGTACTTGTACGGTTCGGGTGATATGTTTTGTTTTATGGACACCGAGTCCTACGAGCAGTATGAATTGCCTGCAGAAACGGTGGGCAATGCCGTGAAATATTTAAAAGAAAATGAAGTGGTAGATGTGCTGGTGGCCGAGGATAAGGCGATTAGCATTGAACTGCCCATTTTTGTAAAACTGGCTGTAAAAGAGACTGATCCGGGCTTACGCGGCGATACGGCCAGCGGAGGGAGCAAGCCCGCCATTTTGGAAACCGGTGCGTCTGTACAGGTGCCCCTCTTCGTGGAGCCGGGCGATGTGCTGAAGGTGGACACGCGAACCGATTCGTATGTAGAGCGTGCCTGATACGCCCGGTTGCTTTATTTGTTAACTCTGACAGAGGAGCACAGGTGAGATTCTCCAAAGCGTTGATGGATACTCTTCGTGAACTGGTTGGTCTGGTTGGAGAGGAAAACATCCAGGAGATTGAAATTGAGCGCAGGATTCTGGGTGGGGGGAAAATTCGGGTTGTAGGCGCCAGAGGCTATAGTGCCCCCGTTCATTCTGCCATTCACTTTCAGCCCGAAGTATCCAAGGGGGCAGCACCGGAGCATGTTGAACCGGACGAAGCCGCCGGATTGCACACGATTCCTTCCCCTATGGTGGGTATGTTTTATCGTGCACCCAACCCGGATGTGCCTATTTATGTAGAAGAAGGGGATGTGGTTTCTCCTGGGCAGACGCTCTGCATTATTGAAGCGATGAAAATCATGAACGAAATTGAATCGGATATCAAAGGCCGGGTGGCGCGTATTCTGGTGGAGAATGGAAAGCCGGTTGAATACAATACACCGCTTTTTTTGCTGGAGCCCCTGTAAAAATCGCTCGCACTTGTTTGATCCCATCTGGCACTGAACATTCTGTTGTGAGCGTCTTTGGTTATGGCGCTCTCATTTATTTTCGGGCTCCTGGCAGTGTCCGGACAGCCCGTTTTTTATTTCTGGACACCATACCCTACGGAATTGCCGTTGTCTTCAAAACTTCCATTTGAAAAAATCCTTGTGGCCGACCGAGGGGAAATCGCCCTGCGGATTATTCGGGCCTGCAAAGAACTGGGCATCCAGACGGTTGCCGTACATTCGGAGGCCGATGCCAATTCTCTGCACATTGGTTTTGCAGACGAAGATGTGTGCATTGGTCCGCCGCCGGGAGACCAGAGCTACCGCAATATTCCCCGGATCTTGAGCGCGGCAGAAGTAACCAATGCAGATGCGATTCATCCTGGGTATGGGCCACTGGCTGAAAACGCAGAGTTTGCCGAAATTTGTGCTTCGTGCGGCGTGACGTTTATTGGGCCGTCGCCGGAGGCCATTCGCAGCATGGGAGATAAGTCGGTTGCGCGTGAGACCATGGTGCGGGCGGGGGTGCCAGTTTCTCCGGGGACGGGTGTTTTGCAGGCTCTGGAAGATGCCCGCGCGGCGGCGGAAGAGATCGGGTATCCGGTGCGATTGAAGGCAGTTGCCGGCGGGGGTGGGCGGGGGATGCGGACGGTGCGTTCCGAAAAGGACCTGGAGCGGGCCTGGCAAATGGCCCATGCCGAGGCGGAGGCGGCGTTCACTTCCGGGGCGTTGTACCTGGAAAAAGAAATTGAGGCCCCCCGGCACGTCGAAATTCAAGTGCTGGGCGATCAGGCTGGCAATATTGTGCATTTAGGCGAACGGGAGTGTTCCATTCAGCGCCGGCACCAGAAGTTGGTGGAAGAATCGCCATCTCCGGCGGTAGATGCTACACTGCGGAAGGAAATGGGGGCGGCCGCTGTGAAGGGGGCACGTGCTGTGGGGTATTACAGTGCCGGTACGGTGGAGTTTTTGCTGGATGTTTCGGGTAAATTCTACTTTCTGGAAATGAATACGCGGATTCAGGTGGAGCATCCGGTAACCGAACTGGTCACCGGGATTGATCTGGTGAAAACCCAGATTCGGGTGGCCGCCGGGGAACCGTTGGGGTTTGAGCAAAGCGGCGTGAAACCAGCCGGACATGCCATTGAGTGCCGGATTAACGCCGAGGATACCGAGCACAATTTCCGGCCGTCTCCGGGCGAGATCAGCACGTTTCATATGCCCGGTGGGCCTGGCATCCGCATTGATTCACACGTCTATGCCGGGTACCGGGTACCCTCTCAGTACGATTCGTTGCTGGCCAAATTGATCGCCTACGGCAGTAACCGCGAGGAAGCCATTGCGCGGATGGTACGTGCCCTGCAGGAGTTTGTGATTGAAGGAATTCCCACAACGATTCCGTTTCACCTGAAGGCCATGCAGCATCCAGACTTCAAGGCAGGGCGAGTAGATACGGATTTTGTACGAAAACTGGGGTATGGCTCGTAAAACGCAGTTTATAAAGGTTGATCGTCAATTTGAACGGAAGGAGTATTACGCAATGGCAGAGGTCCCGGAGAGCCTGAAATATACCTCCGCGCACGAATGGGTGCGGGTAGAAGGTGAAGAAGGCGTGGTAGGCATTACAGATTACGCGCAGGGAGAACTGGGCGATATTGTCTTCGTGGAACTGCCTGTCGTGGGCGCTCGGCTGGAAAAGGGCAACGCGTTTGGCACGGTAGAGGCCGTAAAAACGGTGGAGGATCTTTACGCGCCTGTGTCGGGTGAGGTGGTGGCCGTGAACGATGCGCTGGCTGAAGATGCTGTTCAAATCAATTCGGATCCGTATGGAGAAGGCTGGATGATTCGGGTGCGAATCGAAAGCCATGCAGAGGTGGACGGTTTGCTGGACGCGGCAGCCTACGGGAAACTGATCCAAGAATAAGTGTTCGAGCACCCCGAGTTGGGGGTGTGTTGTTGCTTGAAAAGGCTTGACATTTACATGTAAAGGCTATATTTTTTTGCATCTTATCAAAAATCCACACTTGGCGGGGCCCTGCGGGGCCCGGATCTGTCATTTCCATGCAAACGGCAAGCGTACCCGTGCTCAACAAATCGGTGCTGGTGCTAAATCAGAGCTATGAACCGATTCATGTATGCAGTGTTCGGCGGGCAATTGTTCTGGTCTTTCGGGGCCGGGCGGAAATCATTGAATCCATGGATTTCTGTATCCGGTCGGTTACCGAGCAATTTCCCGTGCCGAGTGTGGTACGTCTGGCTCTGTATGTGCGAATTGCGCCCAAACAGCTGGCGCTTTCAAAAAAAAATGTGTTGAAGCGAGATGGGCATCAATGCCAATATTGTGGTACCCGGAAGGGGCCTATGACAGTGGACCACGTGCGGCCTCGGACCCTGGGCGGGAAAGATACCTGGGAAAATCTGGTTTGTGCCTGCCTGGCCTGTAACAATCGCAAAAGCGACCGGGCACCGGAGCAGGCTGGGCTGGAATTGCTTCGCCGACCGCGCAAACCCAATCATGTAACGTTTATCAGCCATTTGATTGGGGTGTCGGACAACCGGTGGCGGCCTTATCTTTTTATGGATTGAGGATTTTGTATGGTTGCAAATCCGCTGGTCTTACAGAAAGATTCGGATACCGAAATTTACGGCATCAAGCTGGAAATGTTCGAGGGGCCGCTGGACTTGCTCCTGTTTCTGATTCGGAAGAACGAACTGGATATTTACGATATTCCAATTGCGGATATTACCCGGCAGTTTTTGGAATACGTGGACATCATCCAGAGTCTCGATCTGGAGCAGGCGGGCGATTTTGTGTTGATGGCGGCCACGCTGATGAAAATCAAGTCGCGGATGTTGCTGCCAGCAGAAGATGGAGATGAAGACGAGGTTGAGGACCCCCGGGAAGAACTGGTCCGCCGCCTGCTGGAATACCAGCAGTTCAAAGAGGTGGCTACCTGGCTGGAAAGCGAACAGGAGGCCAACCGGGATGCATTCTATCGGGGATCCGCGCTGGATCTGGAGGGCGTGAACGATGCGGCCGACGATCCACTGGCCGCGTACCGGTCTGTGGGGCTGTTCGATTTGTTGTCCGCATTCAAGCAGGTTCTGATTACTGCACCCAAAGTGGAGTATCACGAGGTTGCCGAAGAAGGGGCCACATCAGAAGAGTGCGCAGAAACTGTGCTGGAAATGTTGTCGCAAAAAAACGGCCAGGTGTCGTTTACTGAACTGGTGGCAAACAGGTCGCGTATTGTGATGATTGTTACCTTTATTGCCCTTCTAGAGCTGATCAAGTCTGGAGAGGTGCTGATCCGGCAGGCAGAACCGGGGAGTGAGATCTGGATTTATAAACAGGAAAAGGAAAGATCGGAAGACGGACCCGCCCCAGCTACAGAATCGGAGCCCCATGTCTGAGTCTCAGTCTTCTGAATCATTGATGCCGGATGAAAATGCCGGAAACCGGGGTGTCATTGAAGCGCTGCTGATTGCATCGGACGAACCGCTGGGTGCAGCCAAACTGGCTTCTGTGCTCAATGGGGTAGATGCCCGGCAAGTACGTGCTTATGTGGACGAGTTGAACGAGGAATATGGCAATACCGGCCGGAGTTTTAAAATTACAGAGGTGGCCGGCGGGTACCAGTTGATGGTGCACCCGGAATATGCGGCCTGGATTCGGCGATTGTTGCGCGAGAAATCTCCGGCGCGGCTTTCTCCGGCGTCTCTTGAAACGCTGGCCATTATTGCGTTTAAGCAACCCCTTATCAAGGCCGAAGTAGAACACATCCGGGGTGTTGCCGT
>JAQCGA010000237.1 GCA_027619145.1 bacterium
GCCCGCGTCTCTGGCGTATCTGGAAGTGGCCGCGGTGGAATACAGAACCGTGCATCCTCCGCCGGATGGTTCTCCGGGTCCGCCTTATAAAACGGCCGGTGCGTTTCACTCAGCCCCATAGACATAAAAAATGGCCGGTCACCCGCACGTTCCAGAAATCTCGCCGCAGCCTGCCCCGGCGGCTCTTGATCCACATATTCCGGATAATTCGTATCCTCTGCTGAAAGCACCTCGTCGTACCCTACCGTCTCCAATTCCGATGCCGTATGTTCCACACCAGACAGAACCGTATGGTACCCGTTTTCCCGAAACGTCCGCACCGCATGCAGCCCGTAATCCCGCATGGGAAACCCCCGGTGCGCCAGCCCCAACATCCCACACGAATGCGCGTACATCCCGCTCAAAAATGCTGCCCGACTGGGGGAACAGGTAGGTGCCGCTGAAAATGCCCGCCGGAACAGAACGCCTTCTTCTGCCAACCGCTGTAAATGGGGCGTGGGCACCGCATGTCCAAACGGCTGCACGAACGTACCCGTATTGTGTGAATGCATAAAAATAATATTCGGTCGTCTTCCCTGTACCACAACACACCTCCATCACCCAGACGTTAAACCTCCGGATACATCCTGTGCCATTCGGTCGCCTGTTCGTACGCGTGGCCTACCTGACACAACAACGGTTCGGATAAATGTTTCCCCACAAATTGAAGGCTCAAAGGCACCTTCTCGCTGTTCATTCCACACGGCACAGACAGCGTGGGTGCACCGCTAAAATCGAACGGCACCGTGAATCGCTGGAACTTCGGCTCCCGGCTCTCTGGCATTGGACCGTACCCTTCTTCTGGCGTAACCCCATGCGGCGGTCCCGCCATCGAAGGGCAGGCAAGCACGTCCATTCCCTCAAACACACGCCGAAGCGCCCCTGTACACGCAGCCCGAAGCACATTGGCCTTCGCATACTCCGCACCCGTCACCTTCGCCCCCTTATCCAGCCAGCCCCGAAACCACGGACCATACTTCTCCCGCTGCGAAGGATAGGTCGCCCTATGCGCTGCCACCGCTTCTGCCGAACACAAAATCGACCATACGCTCACGTACGCATCCAAATCCGGCACCACTACCGGAACAATCTCAGCACCCAAACCCTCCAGCACCTTCACACCGGCCACGACTGCTTCTGCAAGCTCGGGATCAATCTCTTTCGAAGCAAACCGCTCATCAAATCCGATCCGAATCCCCCGAACCCCTCTGTCGATCCCCTCCAGCATATCCGGCACCGGAGCCGGAAGCGAAGTCAAATCCTCCGGGTCCAGACCCGCAATGGCCTGAAGCACAATCCCTGCATCGGCCACGCTCCGTGTCAGCGGCCCCACGTGGTCCAGCGACTCTGCAAGTGCCAGCACCCCGTAGCGGCTCACCCGCCCCCACGTAGGCTTCAACCCCACCGTACCACAGGATGCCGCAGGAAACCGAATCGACCCGCCCGTATCACTCCCCAACGAGCCAAAACACAATCCCGCTGCTGTGGCCACACCCGATCCACTGGACGACGCACCTGCCCATCGGTCTGCCTTCCACGGATTGATGGGAATATCAAACGCCGGGTTGTATCCGCCCATTGCCCCTTCTGTCAAATTGAGCTTCCCCAACAACACCGCCCCGGCCGCCTCCAGCCTCGCCACCACCGTTCCATCGAACACCGGAACATGATCCGCCAGTGCCTGCGAGCCCCCCATCGTACGAACACCCCGCGTGAAACACAGGTCTTTCACCGCAATCGGAATCCCATGCAACAACCCTCGATACGCCCCGGCAACAATCTCCTCCTCAGCCCGCTTCGCAGCAGCCATCGCGTGGCCTTCCATCACCGTCGCATAACTCTTCAACCGACCGTCCACCTCACCAATCCGAGCCAGCATTCCCTTCGCAAGCTCTACGGGCGAAAGCTGTTTCGACCGGACCAAATCTGCAACTTGCGTAATCGTCTGAAAGTGAAGCGGCGTTTCGGACATCCCTATACTCCTCACAATCCCCAGTGAACTACTGGCCCAGCTTCAGCTTGAGCGATTCATATCCCCCAGCATTCTCCACCTGCGTATATCCCATCTCCCGGAGCGTACTCAACGCAATCCCGGACCGCCTCCCGCTCTGGCAATACAACACAATCTTCTCATCCTTCTCTTTCACCGCCTCTGTAATCCGCGAACCAATCTCGTCATACGGAATATTGACCGCACCCTTGATATGGCCGGAATTGAACTCCTGGACGGTTCTCACATCAATCACCACCTGTGGCCCTGCAGATGCCCCGGCTTCCCAGTCAGACCCAGGAGTCGAACATCCGACCGTCAAAAAAAACAGAACAATCAAACCGATGGAAATTCGCATGGGTCTCCTCAGATTCAGAGCGCCTTCAAGCAACGAATTGCTCGAAGGAGAAATGCGGAATATCTGCCCTGTCCCTGGCATGCTCAACAGTAATGGCGCATATATTGCCATCTTTATCAAGGTCAAGAAGTGTATCTTCGTCAAGATCCCGTGTTTCAACCACTTCAGCTTCACGAAACTCTATGTGTAATGTATCGGTATCCTGAAAATATTTTACCTTCATGGTGCAAATCTCCGGTCAAAGAAAGCGTTGTGAACCGTTTCTCCGTCCGCAAGCAGGATCACTCGCAGATACCGACCTTCCATTTCTTTAATAGGTGCCCACCGACGAATACGTCCGTCCTTTTGCACAACCTCCTTAACCGAATGATCGATAACATGCTGAATCCACTCCAGACGAATGATCATACGGTCCGGTCGATGATGCATTTCCTCAAAATATCTTGTAAACTTCACGGTATTTCCTCAGAAGCCTCAAAGGATGGTGTCTTGTAGTTTTCTACCCCGTCACCCGATGAAACCGCGCACCTTTCCCCTTCTCCAATCCTTCAATCCACATGTTGCACCACTCCTGATGATCTGTCAGCACCGCGTCCGGATTTTCTTGGCTGCGTACCACAAAATGCGGATGGTGCGGCCTTCCCGTAGGCGTTCCCGTCTTCTGAAAGCGCAGGTCAACACTCCAGCGCACCGCCTCGCTCACATTCGGCGTGGACCGATGCGGAACCTCTTTGTGCATCAAAATCAAATCTCCCGGACTCACCGGCAGGGCCACCCCTTCTGAATCCGGCATCTCATCCGGCACAATCGTCGTACCCAGATCTCCTTTGTGGTGGGTACGAAGCCCAGCCACGCGGGGAATCACCTGCAAGCACCCATTCTCCAACGTAGCCTCTGTCAACGGCAACCACACCGTCAGAATAAACACCGGATCGGCCTCTTCCAGTGTCACCCCCGCATCCTGGTGCCACGGAATCACCTGATCGTCGCGCACGCCCTGCGGCATCTTGGCGCGCACATGCTGAATCGGGCTACACGTAATCTCCGGCCCCACCAGCGCCTCAATCGCATCCAGCAAATTCTGATTCCGCAAAAAATCAAACGCCGCTTTTCCGCGCAGCTTCATAATATCCAGCTCGCCATACAGATCCAGACACTCCTGGCTGATCTTCCAGATTCGCCGCTCAAAGGGCTCCTCTTCGTACGTCTGGCTGATCTTGCCCTCCGCATGCAACTCCCGCGCCCGCCTATCAATATAAACGATGTACTCGTCTATTACCGGTTTCAAATCCGACGTCTCCAGAGCCCCCTTCACCACCAGATATCCTTCTTCTTGAAACTGATCCACCTGCTCTTTAGAAAGCTTCATAGATTCCTCCAGAAAGGAAAATCAAATGTCAAAAATCTTGCATTCCAGGCGGCTGTAAAGTACGGATTGCATCCAGCGAAGTCAAGCCCCGATCCCCATCGATACACACGACCTGTACACCCGTTTCCCACCTGCCTCGTCTTCCCGGTTGACATCCGGCCTGCTCTTTGGCTTATTGTGCTATGTCCAGGCCATAAACATCAGCAACCGGCACCTCTTTTACAGGAGCAATCCATGTCTGAATTCAAAAACAAAACCGTCATCGTCACCGGTGGAGCCAAAGGGATTGGCCGGGGCATTTGTCTTGCCTTCGCCCAGGAAGGTGCACGTGTTCTATGTGCGGACGTGGATGTGGAAGCCGGAGAAAAAATCGTCGCAGAATCCACCTCTCTACCCGGACAAATCCGCTTTCAAAAAGCCGACGTCTCCCAGGCCAGCGATTGCAAAACCCTCGTGGACGCCGCCGTTGAATGGGGAGGTCCAGATATCCTCTGCAACAATGTGGGCATCCAGCCCACCAACAGCTATCTCCCTGCGCACGAACTCCCCGAAGACCTCTGGGACCGCATCATAAACGTCAACCTCAAAAGCTGTTACCTGATGACCCGGTATGCCGTCCCGCACATGAAAAAACGTGGTGGCGGCGTAATCATCAACACCGCCAGCGTACAGGGCCTGCAATCCATGAAAGGGGTACCCGCCTATGCCGCCAGCAAAGGCGGCATCCTCTCTCTCACCCGGCAACTCGCCCTGGAATACGCTGCAGACAACATTCGCGTCCTCGCCGTCAACCCCGGCACAATCGACACACCGCTCGTCTCAGAAGCCATTGCCTCCACCGGCCAGAACGAAGCAGACATCCGAAAGAGCATGGCACAGGCCCACCCTATTGGCCGCATTGGCCAACCCGACGAAATCGCCCAGGTCGTCCTCTTCTTATCCAGCAGCCGCGCCTCTTTCATGACCGGCGAAAACATCTGCGTAGACGGCGGCCTCATGGCCCTCGGTGCCTGGGCCTGATTCGGAAAACATTTGTTTTTATTCCCCGAAAGGCCGGGCGGCCACAGGGGGCCGTCCCTACACACCACCCGGCAACACCACCGGTTTCCCTTTGCGTCTTTGCGCCTTTGCGTGACATCGCCTTTAACCAGGACCCCCCTTGAACATCCACCCTCTCATCGTACACTTCCCCATCGCCCTGCTAATCCTTGGAGCCATCTGTGACGCCATTGGTATCCTCATGCGCCGGGACTTCTTCCTCAAAACCGGCCACCTCCTGCTCGCCATGGGTGCAACCGCTGCTATTGCCGCCGCCATCACCGGCGAAAATGCCGCCGAGGTAGCCGAAAAAATTCCGGGCATCACCGAAGACCTGGAGCGTCACGAAACCCTCTCCACCGCCGTTGCCTGGCTCTCGGTTGCCCTTACGCTGACGCGTTCGCACTTTGTATTCAAAAAACGCTTCACCGGCACCACACGTATCCTCTACCTGGTCATTGCCATCGCCATTGCCGCCCTCACCGCCGCCAGCGGCTATACAGGTGGTCGAATGGTTTACGAATACGGCGCAGGCACCGTTCCCGTCCTGAATACAATCCAGAACACACCCTGAAAATCCCCGAAATCATCCCACCCATTCGCAGTTATTCGCCTTTATTCGCAGTTATTCGCCCATTCGCCTTCATTCGCTCCTCCTCACCCTATTCCCCAACAGACCTATGCCCATCTACCTGAAAAACCCGCACAGCGTCCTCGCCGTCCTCGAAACCAGACCTCAGGACATCATTGAAATCCGCCTGCCACCCGGAGACCCTGGCGGTGCATGGCAACGCGTTCAGTCCATGGCCCAGAACATGGGAATCCGCATTGTCCCGCCGGAAGAGATCCAGAGAGACCGGAAAGACCGCCGCCACAAACCAGAACCCGGCCGCCGGGGCGGGAGCACCGAAGCCGTTGTCAAAGAATGCCCGGAAACACCCCTGGATGAACTCTTTGCAGCAACCGGAGAAACAGGTCTCTGGCTCGCGCTCGACACCGTCCAGGACCCGCAAAACCTGGGTGCCATTTTTCGGACTGCAGCATTTTTTGGCATCCGCGGTATCCTCCTCACAAAAGATCGCTCCGCCCCCATGAGTTCAACTGCATACGACGTGGCCTCTGGCGGCGTTGAATATGTCCCCTTCTTTATCCAAACCAACCTCAGTCGCGCCCTGGACATTGCCAAAGAAAGTGGCCTCTGGGTACTCGGTGCTTCCGAACATGCAGACACCAGCCTGGACCAGATCCAGCCGGACCGCCGCTGGCTTCTCGTTCTGGGCAACGAAGAACGTGGCCTGCGTCGACTCACCCTTGAAAAATGCGACACCGTCTGCCAAATAGCCCCTGCCGGGAAAATCACATCCCTCAACGTCTCTGTTGCCGCTGGCATCCTCATCCAGAAACTCTCCGCCGGACCAGGTTGAACTTGATCTCGTACAGGAGCTCCCCATGAATACAGACCCTGCCCGTCGCGTGGAAAACCTGCGTCGCGCAACCCCCAGCCGCACCTCGGATGCGGACCCCGAAGGCCGAATTCCACCGGGCCAGTACCTCACAGACAAATTCCCCGTTCTCACCCACGGTACCACACCCAAAGTGGACCCGGAGCGATGGCGCTTTCGCATTTTCGGCCACGTTGAATCCGAATTTCTGTGGACCTACGACGAGTTCATGGCCCTGCCGCAAATCGAAATCCGGGCAGACTTCCACTGCGTCACCCGATGGAGCCAACTGGACAACCTCTGGATAGGCGTACACG
>JAQCGA010000238.1 GCA_027619145.1 bacterium
CTTGCGGCTTACCAGGGGGGGTATATCAGTCTTGGCAAACTGGCAGAGGTGATGGGACTCCATGTTTTGCAGCTGAGACACTGGCTCCAGGAGCAGGGGATTGATCAGAACAGCGCGTATGCCGATGAGGATACCGTCCATGCCTGAATCGGTGTTCGACTATTATTTTGATACTGTGACTCTGTGCAATTTTGCGCTGGCAAAACGTTTTGATCTGGTGCGTGTACGATACGGCTCCCGGGCTCAGATCACTTCTGCTGTTCTGGAGGAAATTGCCGGTGGCATTGTGGCGGGATACGGTGGATTGCAGGAGATAGAGGATGCCGTTACAGCAGGAAGGGTTGGTCAGGCAGGTATTTTGAATGGTCGGGAGAGAGAGATTTTTCGGAGTTTGTTACATACTCTTGCGCCCGGCGAAGCTTCCTGTATTGCCTGTGCGCAAAGCCGAGGTGGTATTGTTGTTACGGACGATAAAGCGGCCAGGGATTGTTGTCTGGAACGGGATGTGAAGTTTACCGGTACAATCGGTATCCTGAAAGCGTGTTGCCGCGATGGGTTGATTCTGCCGCAGGAAGCCGATGGGGTGCTTCAGGCGATGATTGAAGCCGGATATTTTTCACCAGTGAGAAATATCAGCGGGTTGCTGTAAACACGAGAGGGCACAAGCCTTTGGCACAAGCCTTCGGCAGGAGCCGGAAACTGCCGAAGGTTAGCTCGAAGGGGCCGACGGCGGGTTTATGCTGCGGTGAGCAAGAGGGACTTTCCACGGGTGATCACCAGGGTGTGTTCATGGTGTGCCGCAGGCTGACGGTCTGTGGTTTTGACGGTCCACCCGTTGGAGAGAGATGAGGTCGTTTCGGGATTCGATGGACATGGGCTGAATCTCCTCAGATGTCGTCGTCGCAGTCGTGTGATAAAGAACAAGTGGGGCATAGGAAGAGGTCGCATTCTGGGCAGGGCACGAGGTCTTCGCTTTCTTCGCCGCAGTATTCGCAGGGCTGGGGGTTAGCGTTCTGTTCGTCCATTGAGTGGTCCTTAGCGGAAGAGGTTGGTGTAGGGTACTGGATCGTGGAAGATGCCGCCGCTTTGATGGTAATAGTCATCGTCCAGGACGAAGGCACCGGATTGAGGTGTGAGCCAGGAGGCACCGGGTACGGGATAATCGGCGAGCATGGCGGACCAGTTGGCGTAGTTTTCTGGGCCGTTGGATTCAATGAGGGTGCCTTTGATGCCGGGAAAGGAAGGGAGGCGTGCGGCTATGTTTTTGTTCCATTCTACAAGAAGAGGGATGCAGCCGTTGTCTGCTACAAAACAAGGCAATCCGGCCTGGCTTGCAATGCGGACCAGGTCGAATGCCATCGAGAGCGTTTTTCCGGCGGGTTTGACAGCCATCGCTCCGTAGCCCTGTTCGATGCGGGTGGTGACGTCTTCCGTGGTTTGTACGCTTTCATCCGCTGCAAAGCAGGCTGGGAGGTCTGCAACGCTGATGTCTCTGGGGTCGTTGAAGGGTTCTTCGATGAGGATAACGTGTTCGTGTGCACCGGTTTTCTGTGTGTGGTCCAGGAGCTGGGCGATGCTGTCTTTCCGGGTGTAGCGGGTGTTGGCGTCCAGGTAGTAGAGGACTCGACCAGAGTCTGTCATGGACGTTTCGTAGGTGCGGGCGATTTCGTGGATGCGGTCCAGCCAGGCTTTGTCTTTTTCTACCATTTCGGTTTCGGTGCCGGGTTGACCGATTTTGATTTTGAGGATGTGCACGCCGGTGTCCAGGATGGATTTCAATTGTTCTATGGACATGTTGTAGCCCACGGCAGGTGCCAGGGCGATGTGGGTTTGTCTGGCGGAGAAGTGCGGCCGGTAGGGTTCGGGGATGAGATCGTCAAAGTTCTGAATGTTGTTTTGTTTTGCGTAGAGCATCCAGGCGGCGTTGTCCAGGGCAACCAGAGCGATTAGCGTAAAGGTGAGGCGCAGGTTCGGGTTCTGGGTAATGGTTTTCCCGTAGTCGTGTACGTGGGGAAGCAGGTCTGCCAGCATGGCCTGTGGGTTCGGGTAGTTCTTGCCCTGGATATAAAGAAGGGCGTATTCGAGCAGGGCGGTCATGAGGATGTTGCCGCCTACTTCGGTGTGTGCGGAGAAGATGTCCGGGTCCGACCAGAGTACGGCCGTGCCGCCTACACCTATTGCTTCGAGGTCGTTTTCGTCGCGAAGGCGTACCACAAGATTCCATTTTTCGTGAAAGACGGTGCCTTTGAATGCGAAGGGTTTGGCAAAAGGCTGGCGCTGCATTTCCAGATCTGTATGTGCGATGTGCATGGAGCCTCTGATGTGAAGATTTTAAATTTGTTTCGAAGGTCGGACAGATATACAGATTTGTTTCTACATCCGAAGGTTGGCTGAGAGGTTTTCCCTTTGCGTCTTCGCGCCTTTGCGTGAGCCGCTTTTACCTCCACTGCCGCAAATCCAGCAAGACTCCAAGGAAGGCGTCTTTTTCGTCCCGCAGGCCGCAGTAGGCAAGTTCGGCTTCCGAGACGGGCAGGGTGTGGGTTTGCATCGGGGAGACGATGAGGCGTTCGTTGGCAATAAAGTCCAGCATGAGCTCGTGTGGTTCCGGGTCACCGTAGCGTTCGGCATCTGCCTGCCGGGATCCGTGTGCGCCAATGACGGATACGCCGGGAGAGTGCAAACCAAAGTAGAGGCTCATTTCGGCGTTGCCCCGGGGGCTGCCCAGGAGAATGGCTTTGCCCATTCGGGCAGCGGCTTTGACCACCTGGGGGGCTACTTCTGGATTGCCGGTGGCTTCGACGACGACCTGACACCCGGTGCCATTTGTGAGTTCCAGGATGCGTTCCTGCACATTCTCTGTGCTTGCATTGATTTGCGTATCAATCCCGCACTGGCTGGAAATGGCGAGCCGTTCCTGTACGAGGTCGATACCGATGACCTGTCGGGCACCGGCCAATCGCATGAGCTGGGCGGCGAGATTGCCAATCATACCCTGGCCGAAGACGGCAACGGTGTGGCCGAGGCGGACTTCGGAGAGGCGGACGGCGGTAAGGGAGATCCAGGCGAGGACGGCGAAGGGCGCGCGTTCCGGCGGAAGTCCATCTGGGAGTTTGAGGAGGGGGCGTCCGGCCGGGATGATTGCATGAGAAGCGTGTTTGCCCCGGGTGTACACGGCGTCGCCTTCTTTGACGTGATCTACGCCTTCTCCTGTGAGGAGGACGCGACCGATGGAGGCATATCCGGGGTAGAAGGGGAATTTGGCGTAGGCGAAGTCCGGTACGGAAAAGCCGATGTGGCTTTCGGTGAACATGGCCAGTTCTGTGCCGGGGCTGACGAGGCTATAGGTGCTTTCAAGCAAAACTTCGCCTGTGCCGGGTTTGTCCGGGAGGTCGAATTCGACGGTTTCAACTTTGTGTTTGGACGAGAAGACGAGTTGTCTGGCTTTCATTTGTGGGGCTCCCTGTAAGAAAAATTGGGACAATGGAAAGGGTTTTGAAGTGGGGCGAAGATCGGAACAATTGTCAATTATCAATTGCTAATTATCAATTGTCAATTGCTGGTGGCCAGGAGAGGCTTTCCGGTCGTGTAGAGACATCTCAGTTCTACCCGAGTCCGTTTCCCGTGAGGCATTCCGTGCCTACGGTTCCGTCCGTGATGTGGAAGATGCCGGGGTAGCGGTCGGTCCAGGCGGCATTGGCGTCCGGGCAGTACTGGCGTCCGTTGCCTTCTATGGCGGTTACGCCGGGGACGCGTGCGGCCAGACCGGCGGAGTGCAGGAAGGATGCGCCGGGGCAGGTGAGGTCCTGTACGCAGAGGAACATGTTGTACTTTTGCGCGGCTGCGCCCATGAGGAGGGCTTGCGATTGTCCTTTGCAGGCTTTGAGGGCCACGCCGGAGTATCCGAGGTCGCGTGCCAAGAGGAGGCTTTCGAAGTCCTGGAGGGATTCGTCTATGACGACGGGGCGAATTTTTGCGGCGCGGTGCATTTTGTTTTCGGGGTTGGCTTTGAGGTCTCGTGCGGTGGGTTGTTCGATGTAGGCGGCACGTTCGAATGCGCCGGGGCTTTTTTCCTGTACCTGGTTGAGGAAGTCCAGGAGGTAATCCACATTTTTACATTTTTCATTGAAGTCCAGGGAGTAATACCAGGTGTCAATACCGCGTTGCGATTGGGTTTCTTGTGTGACGTTGTGGATGTCGCATACGCGGTTGACGTCCCAGGCCAGGTCGTCGCCGTTGAGTTTGATTTTGAGGTGGGTGAGTCCGTCGGCGTTGATCCATTCTGGGAGGGTTTCCGGGAGGCCGTCGTTGAGGCGTGTTGGGAGGTCCGCATCTGTAAGCGGGTCCAGGGCGCCTACGAGGTGATAGAGCGGCATGTGGGCTTTGGGTTCGCGCAGGGTGTAGCGATCCAGGTATTCGCCCTGAAAGTCTGCATTGAGGTAATGGGAGAGGTCGTGGTTCATGAAATTTGACCCCAGGCCGTTGTAGCTGTTGATGTCGTTGGCTTTGCCGAAGGCGTCGTGGAGAGCGGCATCGACGGGGCTGGCGGTGACGAGAGTGCAGAGTTTGGGAATGGGGTCGGCCAGGTTTAGTTTCTTGCCGACTTCGACGGCGAGGACCAGGAATTTGGGCTCCAGGGTATGCATGAGGTCAATGGGGTGCCCGGATTCGGAGTGGGATGCGGTTTCTGCGACGAGCCGTTCGCCCAGGTGTACCATGGCATCCATGGACTGGTCGAAGGTGACGGTTTTTGACGGGAAAGACCAGGCGTTTCCCAGGGGCATAGATCCGAATCCACTGGCTGTTTTTCCTGCGCCGTTTTCAACTTCGATGGTGACGTTCAGGAGTTTGCAGTGGGTGGTGACCACGCCGCCGAATTTCAACGGGGTGCGGTACGGGTATTCTTCGAAGCCGATTTCAACGTTGCAGATCCGAATGTCTGTGGCTTGAGGCATGAAGTTCCTCCGGGAATTTGTCTTGAATGCGAAACAGAACCTGCGTATGATACCATCCGGAACGAGCGGTGTCAAGCGGAGTACAGAGAAGATGAAAGGACTGTGAAATGTATGTGGTGGGTATTGCCGGTGGTACGGGTTCGGGGAAGAGTACTGTGGCTTCCGCTCTGGCGGAACAGGTGGGAGAAGGACGGGTTGTGATTCTTGCGCACGATGCGTATTACCGGGATCTGTCTCATCTGCTGCTGGAGGAACGAGCAGGGGTGAATTTTGATCACCCGGATGCCCTGGAGACGGAGTTGCTGGTTGCGCATCTGGACACTTTGGGTCGGGGGGAGACTGTGAGGACGCCGGTGTACGACTTCAGTGTGCATACGCGGCGGACGGATGCGTTCTTGGAGATCGCACCAAGGCCGGTGGTGATTGTGGAGGGGGTGCTGGTTCTGGCGGACGAGGTGCTCCGAGAGCGGATGGATCTGAAGATTTATGTGGATGCCGGGGCGGATGAACGATTGATGCGGCGTTTGGAACGGGATGTTGTAGAACGAGGGCGAACACAGGAATCCGTGATGGCACAGTACCGGGAGACAGTACGACCGATGCACGAGCAATTTGTGGAGCCGAGCAAACAGTTCGCGGATCTTATTCTGCCCGGAGAAGGCGGTTCGAGGGCTGGCGTAGAGTTGTTGGCGGCGCACCTGGAAAACGAAGTTTGAGGAATATTAATAATTCTATATTTCTCGGTGTTGGTTCAAAGATTTTAGTACCTCCTTTAGGCAGAAAGAAACTACGCATTTCTTTTTGCTGGATCAATAGGGATTGTTTCATACATGGGTCAGGCGGAAAGTACACTGGCACGGCTGGAAACAATTGGCTATATTCTTGAAGAAGTGCACGTAGAGATTTGTAGTGGGTTACGGTGAGGAAGCCTTTTGATGTTGATTACCGGGATTGTCTGGCTAGAAAGCATTGTCGAAAAACTTGCTCGAAAGCACAATGTTTCTCAGGAGGAGGTTGAGCAGATCTTCCTGAATACGCCCCGATACCGATTCTTGGAACGTGGCAGAATCACCGGAGAGCATGTGTATTCGGCTTACGGGTGTACTAATGCAGGTCGTTATGTGACGGTTGTCTTTATTTTCAAATTGGGAAACCGAGCCTTGATTATTAGTGCGCGAGACATGGATCGAAAGGAGCGCAAACAGTATGGCAGATAAGCAGTTGGATTCGATCCCTGAAAACATGACCATTGAAGAAGCTTCCGAGTTCTGGGACACGCACAGTGTGGCCGATTATCCTTCTCAGGAGGTTCAGTTGAATTATGCGCCTGAGGGGAACGTGCGGTTCATTGCGATTTCAAATGATCTGCTGCGTGAAATTGAAAAACATGCCAGTGCCCAGGGTGTTTCTGTTGAAACGCTGGTGAACCTGTGGATTCAAGAGAAACTGGCTGTGTGATCAGCACTCAAAATCGCTTCTACACAGAAGGCCCGCTGCTGACTTCAACTGCAGCGGGCCTTTGTCCTGTTCTGCTATCCTCCGACCTGACGCTGGATACCGGCTTCGAGGGCAGTTCGGATGCGGGCGGCGGTTTCGTCC
>JAQCGA010000239.1 GCA_027619145.1 bacterium
GTTCGTGGGTTGGTTTGACCTGGACAGAGAGCAGGGGTTCGCTGAATGTGTAGTTGCCGGGAACCGGTTCGGGGTCGCCGAGGGTGTCTCCAATTTTTGCTTCCGGTAAGCCGCAAATAAATCCAATATCACCTGCCAGGAGCACACCAATATCTTCGTACTTGCCCAGGATTCGTTTTTTGATCTGGGTGATTTTTTCTTCCCGGTTGGCGGTGTGGTTGTGTACGGTGTTCCGGGGTTCGAGGCGGCCTGTATATAAACGTACTCCTGCAATTCGGCCCAGTTTGGGATCGTGATCAATTTGATATACGACTCCGGAGACGGGCCGGTCCTGATCGGCTGGTGCATCCGGGAAGTATGCGGCAATGTGGTTAAGCAGCTCTTCGGTGCCCAGGTTGTTTTTGGCTACGCCGCACATAACTGGAAAGAGTTTGCGCTGGCAGATATTGCGGGCCAGGGTGGCGTGGAGTGGGCCGGGTTCGATGGTTTCTCCATTGAGATATTTTTCCAGGAGTGCATCGTTCTGTTCGGCCACGCGTTCCAGAAACTCTTTCTGTTGTTCGGGGGACAGGTCTGCGATTGTGGCTTCGGTTCTACCTGGGTTGACCGCGCGGTTGAGGGGGAGAATATCGGGAGAGAATTCGGTGCGCAAATTTTCCAGGACGGCTTCCGGGTTTGCGCCCATGCGGTCGATTTTGTTGATGAAGAGGAGGACGGGGATATGCAGGGCGTCCAGGGCGTTCCAGATGGTTTCGGTTTGGGCCTGGATGCCTTCTACTGCGGAGAGTACGAGTACGGCGCTGTCGAGTACACGGAGGGAACGTTCTACTTCGGCAGAGAAGTCCACGTGGCCGGGGGTGTCGATGAGGTTGATCTGGACATCTTTCCAGGAGAAGGTAAGCGTGGATGCGCGGACAGAAATGCCGCGCTTTTTTTCCACGTCCATTCCGTCGGATAAACTGGTGCCTTTGTCCACGTTGCCCACTTCACGAATGCCCCCGCTGAGAAAGAGCATGTTTTCTGTGAGTGTGGTTTTTCCGGCGTCTACGTGGGCGAGGATGCCCAGGTTTCTGATTTTGCGTAGGGCTGACATTTTCATGGATCGCCTCGCCGTTTCTCTTTCCCCCACCGTACACCTTGTTCTCCGAACCGATCGCGTAAGGTGTCCAGGGTTTGCTGGAGGTGGCGGGACTGTTTTTCGGCGGTGTCCCAGAGGGTCAACTGTTGTGCGGGAGGGCCCAGGTTGGTGGCAGAAACGCCCAGGAGGCGGACGGGGCGACCGGGATGCCAGACGTGGTTGAAGAGTTGTTCGGCGGCGGTATAGAGGTCTCGATCTATGTCCGAGGGGCGGTTGAGGGTAGACTGGCGGGTGAGGGTGTGGAAATCGGGGGTACGATATTTGAGGGAGAGGGTGCGGCAGGTCAGGTTTTCGCGGCGGAGATCCCGGCCTACACGTTCGCACAAATGCAACAAGGTACCCAGGAGAATGTTGCGGTCGATTACATCGCGGGAGAACGTGGTTTCGTGGTTGAGGGATTTTGCTTCGCGAACGGTTTCTACCGGGCTGTTGTCTATGCCCTGGGCATATTGCGCAAGAGATGTGCCCAGGCGGCCAAAACGGTCTGCGAGGGTTTGTTCCGGGCGGCGGGCAAGGTCTTCCACGGTGTGGATGCCCAGGGCTTCCAGGGCAGCGGCGGTGCGTGGGCCTACGCCCCAGAGGGCAGATGCTGGAAGAGGAGCCAAAAATGCGGCTTCTTCTCCGGGGAGAACAACGGTGATGGCGTTGGGGGGGCCGTTGCTTTGAACGCGGGCTTTGCCCACGTTGTTTGCAATTTTGGCAATGAGCTTGTTGGCGGCCACCCCCAGAGAACTGGGAAGGTCCAGGTCTGTGCGAATGTGTGTCTGCAGGCGATAGGCGAGATCTCTGGCAGATTCGGGGCAGTCTGAAACGTCCAGAAAGGCTTCGTCTATGGATACCCGTTCTACCTGTGGGGTTAGGGCGTACAGGCATTCCATAACTTTTTCGGACGCTTCTTCATAGGCGCTGTGGCGGCGAGGCACACGGAGGAGTGCGGGGCACAGGCGCAAGGCGCGGACCATAGGCATGGCGGAATGTACACCGAAGCGGCGAGCTGCATAAGAGCAGGACGCTACCACGCCACGATCTTCTGGGGCGGCACCTACGGCGAAGGGTTTGTTTTTGAGGGACGGATCTCGCTGTTCTTCGACGGCACAAAAGAAGGCATCCAGATCCAGGTGCAGAATTTTTCGGGGCGTGTTCATTCGGAAGCGGTCAAGAGGAGATCGTGAACGAGGTCCATGAACTGGGCAATATGGAAGGGTTTTGGGAGGGTGCAGTCTGCGCCCACCTTGCAGGCAATTTGCAGGGCCGAGTCACCGTAGGCCGCCAGGGCAATGATGCGGGCATCCGGGTGGTTGAGGCGCAGGGCACGGATCACTTCGAGGCCGTAGCGGCTGGGTGGTTTGACATCCGCAACGACCAGATCGGGTTGTGTCTGCTGGTATTCCTGCAGGCCCGCCGGCCCATTGGCGGCCACGCAGACGTCGAATCCGCTATGTTCCAGGATGTGCAAGAGGAGGTCGCGGATCATCTCATCGTCGTCTATCACCAGAATGGTGGCCATTGGGCATTCTCCTGGGCGCTTGCGGTGTGCGCTGAAGAGGTACTACCGCTGGTACGGGACGCCGGAGCGGGTGTGGGTTTTGAAAAGTGGTTTCTTAGAGCGGCGGTTCCTGGGTTCTGAGTGCACGCAATACCAGCTCTTTGACGACAATGGCGCCTTCTAACCAGTGGATGCGGTCTCGAAGCTGGAACTCGCCCCGGGCAAAGCGCCCGCGCAAGCGTTTGAGGCGGTCTTTGTCGTCCAGGATTTGGAAGGTGAGGCAGCCAATGGTAATGGGGTTCGTCATGGGCGTGATCCGATTGAGGGCTGATGTGGAAACAGGGGCTTAATACCTCAGGTGTTCCAAATATACGGTTCGGTTTTCGCGCGTGCAAGCATTCTAAGCAAAAGTGATGAATTTTAGTACTGGTAGGCGTAAAAAGTACCGGTAGGCGTAAAAATATGGGGGTCCAGGAGGGAGGAGAGGAGGAGATTGTGCTATTTTTCGACCGGTCGATTTGGATCTGGAGGGGAATATTGCCTGGCGGAACCCGGGTAGCTTCCTCATCGTACAGATCACAAAATAGTCACTTCGTGGGCAACAAAAAAAACGCCGCCTGTATCAAAACAGGTGGCGTTTTTCGTTTTCTGGTCGAATCGGGTTCAGGTTTCAAGAAGTTCTTTGACTGCCTGGAGCAATTCTTGAGAAGGAAATGGTTTTGGGAAGGTTCTGAGTGCACCAAAATCTTGAGCTGCAGGTAAAAAGTTTCGGCCTTCGCCTGAAATGACAATGACTTTGATGTCTGGATAATCTGTGCGCAACTCTAAAAGGACTTCTACGCCGTCTTTGTCGGGCATAAAAATGTCCGTGATGATGAGGTCCACCGGGTTCCGGCTGTAGAGCCGGGCGCCGTCGTGGCCGTTTGCAGCTTCAATCACTTCATATCCGGAAAGTTCCAGCAGTTTTCGCAGAGCCAGACGAATTTCATAATCATCATCTATAACAAGAATACGCGCCATCCACTTGCTCCGTACTGGTTGCGGTTCATTTGCTCGCAAGGGCAGATTCAACGGCCCCAAGGAATTTTTTTACACGAAACGGTTTGATGAAAATGAAGCAGACACCCAACTCCAGGACGGATGAAAGCACATCCAGTTCGTAGCTTGTAATGGCAATGATTTTGATGTCTGGATATTCTGAGAAAAACGAACGAAGCATGGCCAGGCCGTTTTGACGAGGCATCCAGATGTCTGAAATAACCAGATCTGCAGGGGATTCGCGGTAGGCTTGTAGTGCGCTGTGGCTGTCTTCGAACAGGTTCACGTTGTGTCCGGCCATTTCCAGGATTTGCCGGATTAACTCCCGCACGGTATCGTCAGCTTCAATGACCAGAATGCGCGCCATTTGGGGCCTGTTGGATGAAGTATGGTGTACGGGGCGCTTACAGCGCTAGAAGGCGGTTCACGGTTTCCAGGACCTCGTTTAGACGAAATGGTTTTTCAACTGCAGCATCGGCTCCGAGGGTCTGACTGATGGCTTCTCGGTCTGCTGTCATGACAATAATTTTGACGCCCGGGAAGTCTGTGCGAAGGCGGAGGATGAAGGCTTCCCCATTCAGGCGGGGCATGTTGAGGTCCGTAATCACCAGATCCGCAGGGCAGGCAGAAAATTTCTCCAGACCATCCAGGCCGTTACCTGCTTCGTCTACTTCATGGCCGGACATTTCCAGAATGGTGCGGAGCGGGGTGCGGACATTATCCTCGTCGTCTATTACGAGTACACGTGCCAGCTTGTTTCTCCTTTTCTTGCCCACAAGGGAACGATGTGTGCGGCCTCAAAATAGGGGAAATGAGGCACGCGTGTCAAGAGAAAAGCCGCACACCGAGTGTTGCCAGGGTTGTATAATGAATGGATTTTGGGGAACTGCGACGCCAGCGATTACAACGCGGCTGTGATTTCAATTTCCACATGGGCACCTGCGGGCAGGGCTGAGACTTCTACGCAGCTACGTCCGGGGGGATCGTCGGTGAAGTATTCGGCGTATACGGCGTTCATTTCGGAAAACTTACTGAGGTCTGTCATATAGACGACCGAGCGTACGGCGTGGTCCAGGGTTGCCCCTGCGGCTTCCAGAATGGCTTTTACATTTTCCAGGGTCTGCCGGGTTTCTGCAACAATACCCCCTTCAACGACTTTGCCGGTTTTGGGGTCGATGCCTTTTTCACCGGCTACGAAGATGAAGTCTCCTACGCGGATGGCCTGAGAATAGGGGCCTACGGGAAGGGCCGCTTTGGAGGTGGTGATGACTTGTTTTTTCATGTGGATCTCCTATTTCATTTTGGGAAAGGCTGTACCGTCCTGGGGTTCGTACTTCAGGAGGCGGCAGGTTTCTTCCAGGTCCATCCAGGACTTGCGGTGGCGAGATACGCCGTGGACGATTGCGAAGGGCAGGTTCTGTGCATCTACACAGCACCTGAATAACTGTTCGGTATCACGGGGGCTGATGCCCATGCTGGGCTCTTCCGCGTTCCAGTCGCCATTTTGAGAAAAGCGGGGGCTGCCCAGGCGTACGCAGATGCAGGAGAGGCGTTCCATATAGACGCGGGCAAGGGCTTCTCCCCAGCATTTGGTTGCGCCGTACACGTTGGTAGGATAAATGGGCACGTCTGGCAAGACGGCTTCCTGGCCCTGGTATCCCAGCACGGCGTTTACGCTGCTGGCAAATACGATGCGCTTACAACCGGCTTCGGCGGCGGCGTGGAACGCGTTGTAGGCACCCACCACGTTGAGCGAGAGCAGGGTTCGGTAAAAGTCTGCGCTGGGGCTTGGGTCTGCTGCCAGATGAATGACGGTGTCGATGCCTTCGCAGGCGCGGTACACGGAGTCGTAATCTGTGATGTCTGCGTACACAAATTCGTGGGATCCGGGGGTTTTGACCGGGTTGATGTCGGCGAGGCGGAGGGAGTAGCGGTTTTCCCAGTGTGTCAGGAGAATGTCGCAGACAAATCCTGCGGCGCCGGTGATGAGTACGCGTTTTGGCTGGTCTGTCAAGGGGTCAGTCCTGGAGTTGGTAGGTGATGTGGACGGTGGCGGAGGTTTCGATGGTATGGCCTTCGATGGGGGTATCGGCGGATTTGTAGAGGGCTTCTGCGCGGGCAAACCGCGGCATGGGGCCATTGCCTGAGGTGTTGATGCTCAGGACGGAGCCCAGTTTTTGTCCGGAGGCTTCTGCGAGTACCTCGGCCTGGGCGCGGGCCTGACGGACGGCTTCGCGGAGGGCTTCGAGGTAGGCCGTTTCGGGATTTTTTAGCTGGAAGCGGAGGTCTGCGGCGCGGTTGACCCCGTGGGTAATGGCCGCGTCCAGGACATTGCCTACCTGGTTGATGGAGTCCAGGACGACCTGAACCATATTGTGTGCAACAAAGCCCACGGGTTCGGGTTTTCGACGCCGGTGTTCGGGGTCGTTCTCGTAGCGGGGTTCCAGGCTATAGGAGGTGGTCTGGACCTGGCCGGCGGGTAGAACAAGCCTTTTGAGCGTATACATGACCTGGGACATTCGGCTTGCGTTTTTTGAGGTGGCTTCCTGGGCCGTGGGCGCGAAGGTTTCTACGGCGAGTAAGATCTGGACCTGGTTCGGGCTGTGGATGACGGTTCCGGTAGCGCTGATCTGTAGGGTACGGGCTTTTTCGTCGGGTTGCGCATTTGCTGTGAGTGGAAGGAGGAGAGCAAGTAGAACCCAAAGACGCATAGAAGGCTCCTGTTGGTTGCAGGTTGAGATCCGGGTTGCCTTCGGAAGAAATCTGATTATCTTTCTTGATACCTTTCTTTGGATAAATTGTCAAGAGGAATCGCAGATCTGACCTAACCCCCTGGCCCCTTCCCTGGGAGGCGGCCAGGGGGAATCAAAGCGGCAGGAGAGGTTT